>JAUIBJ010000618.1 GCA_030428025.1 Alphaproteobacteria bacterium | reverse complement strand
CGCGGTCGCGGTGCTCTGCATCCTCGCCATCAACCATGTCATCCGCTCGGATTTCGGCCGCCGGCTGGTGGCCTGCCGGGAAAACCCCACCCGGGCCACCGCGCTCGGCTTCAACGTCTTCGCGGTGCGGCTGGTGGGCTTCGTGCTGGCCGGCATCTTCTGCGGCATCGCCGGGTTCCTTCTGGCCAACCAGACGGAATTCGCCACGCCCGGCTATGCCAGCTGGCAGCGCTCGGGCGAGCTTCTGGTGATCGTCATCCTCGGGGGCGTGGGCACCCGTTTCGGGCCGGTCTACGGCGCCTTCGCCTTCGTGCTGCTGGAAAGCGTTCTGGCGGATATCACCACGCACTGGCCGATCCTCTTCGGTCCGTTCCTGATCCTCGTGGTGCTGTTCTTCCACCGGGGGCTGGCCGGCTTCGTCGACCGCCTCGTCAAGAGTGTCGCGAGGACCGGATGAGCCATATTCTGAACCTCGAGGATATTTCCGTCAGATTCGGCGGCATCCATGCGCTGCAGGGCGTGAACCTCAGCCTGGACCACGGCTCGATCCACGCGCTGATCGGGCCGAACGGGGCGGGCAAGACGACACTGGTCAGCGTGCTGTCGGGGGAACTGACGCCCGATTCCGGCACCGTCGTTTTCGACGGCCGGACCGTCAATGCGCTCAGGGCGCATGAACGCGCCCGGCTGGGGCTGACGCGGACCTATCAGATCACCGCGCTGTTCCAGCATATCGCGGTATGGGAAAACATCCTGCTCAGCCTCAAGGCCCGGGATACGCCGAAATTCTCGCCGCTTCAGCTTCTGCGCGCCCGTGCCGAACGGCACTACGCGGCCGAACTGGCCGATGTATTGCGGGATTTCGGGCTGGAGGAAAAGGCCCGCGCCCTGCCCTCGGCGCTCAGCCATGGCGACCGGCGGCGGCTGGAACTGGCGATGGCGATCATTTCCAACCCGACGATCCTGCTGCTGGACGAGCCGCTGGCGGGGCTGTCCACCTCGGACGCGGCCGAACTTGTGACCCTGATCCGCAAGCGTTTGAAGGGGGATGTGCCGATCCTGCTGATCGAACATGACATGGACGCGGTCTTTGACCTCGCCGACGAGATCACGGTTCTGGTGGACGGCAAGGTGCTGATGACCGGGACGCCGGAGGAGGTGCGCAATTCGGCCGAGGTGCAGGCGGCCTATCTGTCGGAGGAGGACGACTTCTGATGCTACGCTTCAAGGATGTCTGCGCCAGCTACGAGGACAGCCAGATCCTGTTCGACCTGTCCTTCGAGGTGGGCACCGGCACCGTCACCACCCTTCTGGGCAAGAACGGGATGGGCAAGACCACCACCATCCGCACGCTTTTCGGCCTGACCGACAAGATCGGCGGCGACATCTATCTCGAAGACAGCCGCATCAACGGAATGCCAACGCACGAGATCGCCCGGCGCGGCGTGGCGCTGGTGCCCGAGGGGCGGCAGGTGTTCCCGACGCTGACGGTGATGGAGAACCTTCTGGCGACCGCTCGGAACGGGCGCGACGGGCTGGAGGAGGTGTTCGAACTTTTCCCCCGGCTGGCCCAGCGCAAGACCTCCTTCGGCAACCTTCTGTCGGGGGGCGAGCAGCAGATGCTGGCCATCGGCCGGGCGCTGCTGACGCAGCCGCGCTTCCTGATCCTCGATGAGGCGACGGAAGGGCTGGCGCCCGCCGTGCGGCGCGAGATATGGGGAGCGCTCAAGCGCCTGAAGGACCGGAACCTGACCATTCTGGTGATCGACAAGAGCCTGAAACCCCTGTGCAAGCTGGGCGACAGGCACCACGTCATCCGCAAGGGCGAGATCGCGTGGAGCGGACCGTCGGAGGTGCTGGCCGACCCGGACTCCGAGGCGCGGCGGCATCTGAGCCTGTGAGGGCTGCGGGCGTATCGGTTTTACGTCGGTATTTCCGCGGCATCGCGTCGGTGCGAAGGACGGCGATTGGCCGGATTGATGTGGCGGGCGGTGAAATGCCAGACGCGCCGTTTATCCACGCCGGGCGGCGGTCGGCCATGGGCGGGCACGCCGAAGGTCGAACCAATGTGCTTTATCGTGCCGACACATCGGAAGAGTGAACGTCGTTGTGCCGATCCAGGAGCGCCCGGCGGCGCGCCTTGAGTCCGGGCTTGGGGAGGGACGGGAGCGACCGCCCCCTATTCCGCCGCCGCCTGCCCCTTTTCGCCCAGCACGGCCATCGCCGCGTCCACGATCTCGCGATAGCCGGTGCAGCGACAGATATTGCCCGAAAGCGCGTCACGCACTTCTGCCTCCGTATAGCGCTGGCCGGTGGCCAGAAGCTCCGACAGGGTCATCAGCATGCCCGGCGTGCAATAGCCGCATTGCAGGGCGAAATTCTCGTGAAACGCCTTTTGCAGGTCGCTGAATTCGTGGTCCGGCGTCTCCAGACCCTCGATGGTGCGGATCTCGCGACCCGAGGCCTGATGGGCGAGCGTCAGGCAGGAGCGCACCGCCCTGCCGTCCATCATTACCGTGCAGGCGCCGCAGACTCCGTGTTCACAGCCCACATGGGTGCCGGTCGCGCCGATCTCGTGACGCAGGAAATCGCTGAGCAGCATGCGCGGCTCTGCAAAGCCTTCCACTTCCTCGCCGTTCAGGGTGAATTCGACCGAATGTTTCTGGCCTTCCTGAAGCACCTTCATGCCAGCACCTCCTCGATGAGTTTCTTGCCGATGCGGCGAACCAGTTCGCGGCGGTACCGTGCGCTGGCGTGGATGTCGTCGGAACCGCCCATCTTCCAGGCGAGGCGGTTGAGCAGGTCGGGAATGTCACCGGTAGAAAGCTCCGCCCATTCCTCGACCGTGGGCGTGTCGGACACGCCGCCCACGCCCAGGCGCACGGTGCCCTTGTCGGCCACGCAGGCCATGGCGACGATGGCGAAATCGCCGTCGCGGCGCGAGATTTCGCGAAAGCCCCATTTGGCGGACGCCGGCAGCGAGGGGAAATGCGCCGAGACGCACAGCT
>JAUIBJ010000617.1 GCA_030428025.1 Alphaproteobacteria bacterium | reverse complement strand
TGCAAGTGGTTATCGGGGGCTCGGAGGTGGGCGAAGCGCTGGTGGAAAGCCGCGATGTGCCGATCATTTCCGCCACCGGCTCCACCCGCATGGGCGGCATTGTCGGACCGAAGGTGCAGGCGCGCTTCGGCCGCCCGATCATGGAGCTGGGCGGCAACAACGCGATGATTGTTGCGCCATCGGCCGATCTGGACATGGCCGTGCGCGCCATCGTCTTTTCCGCCGTCGGCACGGCCGGTCAGCGCTGCACCTCGCTGCGGCGGTTGATCGTCCACCATTCCATTCGCGAGGAATTGACCGGGAAGCTGAAACAGGCCTATGCCTCGCTCACCATCGGCGATCCGCGCACCGAGGGCACGCTTGTCGGCCCCCTGATCGACGCGACCGCCCGCGACGCGATGCAAACCGCGCTCGGGGCGGCCGAGGCCGAGGGCGGCACGGTGCATGGCGGCGGCGAAGCCAAGGGCATCGATGGCGGCGTCTATGTCGCGCCCGCGCTGGTGGAAATGCCCGCACAAACGAAGATCGTGCAAACCGAAACCTTCGCGCCAATCCTCTATGTGATGGGATACGACAGTCTGGAAGAGGCCATCGCAATGCATAATGACGTGCCACAGGGGCTGTCCTCCTGCATCTTCACCCTGAACGTCCGCGAGGCCGAGACCTTCTTGTCGGCCGTGGGGTCGGACTGCGGCATCGCCAATGTCAATATCGGCCCCTCGGGGGCAGAGATCGGCGGCGCGTTCGGCGGCGAGAAGGAGACAGGCGGCGGACGCGAAAGCGGCTCGGATGCCTGGAAGGGCTACATGCGCCGGCAGACCTCGACGGTGAACTATTCGGCCGACCTGCCTCTGGCGCAGGGGGTGAAGTTCGACATCTGACGGCCCTGCGGGACCAAGGCGGGCGGTCAGCACGGGCGACTTCGATCCCCCTCGGGCCGGGGGGTCGCATGCCATGGGCCTGCATGCGCGGCGACCCGCGGGGACGGTCAGATAAAGGCGTCCGCGATTATCGGCCACGCTGGGGTCTGGCGTGTGCCGGGTTCCACATTCCGGAGATCCGGACCGGGACGCCGACCATGTCACCGGCGCACAGCCGGACCATCCTGTCCAGTGGTTCCACGCCGCCGCAGAGGGCCGATCCGGCGTTGACCTGCCAGCCGGCACCGGGTTGATTGCCGGCATCGGCCGTCGCCTTCCCGACGCGCCCAGCCCGCCAAAAGGAGCCAGCGATGCGCGATCCCCGCTACGATATCCTGTTCGAACCGATGCGAATCGGACCGCTGACCGCCCGGAACAGGTTCTATCAGGTGCCCCATTGCAACGGCGGCGGCTATCGCGACCCGTCCGCCGCCGCCGAGATGCGGGCAGTCAAGGCCGAGGGCGGCTGGGGCGTTATCTTCACCGAACAATGCGAAATGCATCACACGTCCGAGATCACGCCCTTCATCGAACTGCGCCTGTGGGAAGACAGGGACATCCCGCAATTGCGCAGGATGTCGGAGCGGATGAAATCCCACGGGGCCCTGGCCGGGCTTCAGCTGGCCTATTCCGGGATCAACGGGCCGAACCTCTATACCAGGGAAGTACCGCTGGCGCCCTCGGCCCTGCCCATCCGCACCTTTACCAACGACCCGGTTCAGGCCCGGGCCCTCGACAGGCAGGACATCCGGGATCTGCGCCGCTGGTTCGTGACTGCGGCCAGACGCGCGAAAGAGGCGGGCTTTGACCTGATCTGCCTGTACGGGGCGCATGGGTTCGGCATTTTCCAGCATTTCCTCAGCCGCGCCACGAACCAGCGCAGCGACGAATACGGCGGCAGCCTCGAAAACCGTGCCCGCTTCAGCCGCGAGGTCATCGCCGACATGCGCGATGCCGTGGGCGACAGCATGGCCATCACGATGCGCGTCAGCCTGGATGAAACCATCGGCGAGCTGGGCTTTTCCAACGCCGAACTGCGCGACTATATCGAGATGAACAGAAATCTGCCGGACCTGTGGGATCTGGCGCAGGGCACGTGGGAGGATTGCTCCGGCCCCTCGCGCTTCAAGGAGGAGGCGGCGCAGGAACAGCTGGTGCGCGGCATTCGCGACCTGACCGACAAGCCCGTGGTCGGGGTCGGCCGCTTCACCTCGCCGGATGTCATGGCCCGGATGATCAGGTCCGGGACGCTGGATTTCATCGGCTGCGCCCGCCCGTCCATCGCCGATCCGTTCCTGCCCAGGAAGATCGAGGAAGGCCGGGTCGAGGATATCCGCGAATGCATCGGCTGCAACATCTGCATCACCGGCGACATGACCATGTCGATCAGCCGCTGCACCCAGAACCCCACCTTCATGGAAGAGTGGCGCAAGGGCTGGCACCCCGAAAGGATGAACGACAAGGGCGACAGCTCGAACGTGCTGGTGGTGGGCTCGGGCCCGGCGGGTCTGGAAGCCGCCTGGGCGCTGTGTCGCCGCGGCTATGACGTGGCGGTGGCCGAGGCCCGCGACGTGATCGGCGGCCGCGTGACGCGCGAGCGCGCCCTTCCGGGGCTCAGCGCGTGGGGGCGCGTGGTGGATTACCGCGAATACCAGCTCGGCCAACGCCCCAATGTGGAAATCTACCGCGACAGCGATCTGGATGCGGACAGCATCCTGGAGTTCGGATTCGAGCATGTCTGCCTGGCGACCGGCGCGACCTGGCGCCGCGACGGGGTCGCCCGCCAGCATGTGGTTCCCATGCCGATCGCCGAGGGTGCCAGAGTGTTTACCCCGGACGATCTGATGGACGGCACCGTCCCCTCGGGCCGAGTGGTGGTCTATGACGACGACCATTACTACATGGGCGGCGTTCTGGCCGAGTTGCTGGCCGGCACTGGCGCGCAGGTGACGCTGGTGACGCCCTCGGCCTTCGTCAGCGACTGGACGAACAACACGCTGGAACAGGCCACGATTCACCGGCGGCTGGCCGAGGCGGGGGTCGAGATCGTGCTCAATCGCGGCGTGGCCGAAATCGGCGCCGATCATGTG
>JAUIBJ010000616.1 GCA_030428025.1 Alphaproteobacteria bacterium | reverse complement strand
GCTGCTGATCATCGTGGCCACGGTAACCGTGGCGATGCCGCTTCTGGCCGTGGCGGTGGTGCAGCGCACGCGGCTCAGGAGCACCGATTAACGCTTGCGGAGGGGGCCGTGCTGGCAATACTCCCCTTCGATGATGGTGAGGACGATATCCCAAGCCGTGCTCGGCCTTTTTCTGATGCTCGCGGCGGCGGCGCCGGCGGTTGCCGACCGGATCACCGTGTTCGCCGCCGCCAGCCTGAAGACCGCGCTGGAGGAGGTGGCGGAAGGTTTCGAAACCGAGACCGGGCATACGGTAACGCTGTCCTTTGCAGGCTCCTCGGCGCTTGCCCGTCAGATCGAGCGGGGCGCCCCGGCGGATGTGTTCCTGTCGGCAAATACCGACTGGATGGACCATCTGGAGAGTTTGGGCCGGATCGAACCGGAGACGCGTGTGGATCTTCTGGCCAACCAGCTGGTGCTGATCGGCCACGGGGCTGCCAAGGAGGGCAGTCAGGACGCCGATGTGGCGACGCTGCCGGGCGAGGGGCGGATCGCCATGGCGCTGGTCGATGCGGTGCCGGCGGGGATCTATGGCAAGGCGGCGCTGATCTCGCTGGGAGTCTGGGATCGTGTGGCGCCCCGCGTGGTGCAGGCCGACAATGTGCGCGCGGCGCTGCGGCTGGTGTCGCTGGGTGAGGCGCAACTGGGGGTGGTCTATGCCACCGATGCGGCGGCCGACGATGGGGTGCACATCCTTTTCACATTCGGGGAAGAGACCCACCCGCCGATCGTCTATCCGGTGGCTGCCGTCAATGGCCGGAACCGCCCCGCCGTGGCGGAGTTCCTGGCCTGGCTGAATGGGCCCCGGGCCAGGGCCACTTTCGAGCAGCACGGCTTTGTCGTGCTGGGGACTTAGGCGCATGGGTTGGCTCGGACCCGAGGAATGGCAGGCGGTGGCGCTGTCGCTCAAGGTGTCCTTCTGGGCAACGCTGGTGGGTCTGCCGCTGGGCGTGTTCACCGCCTATGCGCTGGCCCGCTGGCAGTTTCCGGGCAAGCAGGTCGTCAACGGGTTGGTGCATCTGCCGCTCATCCTGCCGCCCGTGGTGACGGGCTATCTGCTGCTGCTTGCCTTCGGCACGACGGGTCCTCTGGGCGGCACGCTGGAACAGATCGGCATCGTTTTCGCCTTTCGCTGGACCGGTGCGGCGCTGGCGGCGGGGGTGATGGCCTTTCCGCTGATGGTGCGCGCCATCCGGCTGTCGATCGAGGCTGTCGATCCGCGGCTGGAAGAGGCCGCCGCAACGCTGGGGGCGTCGCGCGCATGGGTCTTCGCCACCGTCACCCTGCCGCTGATCCTTCCGGGCATTCTTGCCGGCGCGATCCTCGCTTTCGCCAAGGCGATGGGCGAGTTCGGGGCGACGATCACCTTCGTGTCAAACATCCCCGGCCAGACCCAGACCCTGCCCTCGGCGGTTTATGCCTTCCTGCAGGTGCCGGGCGGCGAGGCCCCGGCAATGCGGCTGGTGATCGTCTCGATCGTCATCGCCATGGGTGCGCTGCTGCTGTCGGAGGCCATCGCGCGGCGGGCGGCGGCACGGGTGGCGGGGGCATGACGCTTTCCGTCGAAATCTCCCATCGGCTGGGCGGCTTCACGCTGGATGTGGAATTCGACGCGCCGCCGGGCGTGACGGTGCTGTTCGGCCGCTCCGGCTCGGGCAAGACCACGGTGGTCAACACGCTGGCCGGCCTCTTGCGCCCCGACCGCGGGCGGGCAGAGGTGGACGGGCTGGTGCTGTTCGACACCGGGACCGGGCGCTGGCTGCCGCCGCATCGCCGGCGTGTGGGGTATATCTTTCAGGAAGGCCGGCTGTTTCCGCATCTGACCGTGCGGCAGAACCTGTCCTACGGTCAGTGGTTCGCCCGGCGCAGCGGGACGGATACCGGCTTTGACGGCGTGGTCGATATGCTGGGTATCGGCCATCTGCTGACCCGCCGCCCCGGCGCGCTGTCGGGCGGGGAAAAACAGCGGGTGGCGATCGGCCGCGCGCTGCTGTCCGCCCCCCGGCTCCTGCTGGCCGACGAGCCGCTGGCCGCACTCGACGAGGCGCGCAAGGCCGAGATCCTGCCCTATTTCGAACGGCTGCGCGACGAGGTGTCGGTGCCGATCCTCTATGTCACCCATTCCGCCGCCGAGGTGGCGCGGCTGGCCACCACGGTGGTGGTTCTGCAGGAGGGTCGCACCCTGCGGCAGGGCCCGGCGGGCGAGGTGCTGGGCGATCCGCGGATCGTGCCGGCGGGCGTGCGCGCGGCCGGCGCGCTGCTGGTCGCGACGGTGGCGCGGCATCATGATGACGGCCTGACCGAGCTCGATGCCGGCGGCGTGCCGATCTTCCTGCCGCGCATCGCTCAGGCGCCGGGCCGGCCCGTGCGGGTGCGGGTCGCGGCGCATGACGTGATCCTGTCGCGGGCCAGGCCCGAGGGCCTTTCGGCGCTCAACTGTCTGCCCGGCCGGGTGGCGGCGGTGCGCCCGGGGGAAGGGCCGGGCACTCTGGTATCGCTCGACACGCCCGCCGGCACGCTGCTGGCCCGCGTCACCCGCCGCTCGGCCGAGGCGCTGGAGCTGGCGCCCGGAACAGCCTGCCATGCGGTGATCAAGTCGGTGGCCATCGCGCCGGAAGACATAAGCGGGCCCTGACCGCCCACGCGGGGCGAGAGAACAGCATCCTTGACGCATGGCCGTGCTTCGGCTGAAACTGCGGGGACCCAACCCGCCCCAACAGGCGCCGGCGCAAGTCAGGCCCTGACCGGCGGTCGAGGCAGGACAGGAGCAAACCGGGCGCGGCTGCCAGGGCCGCCGCCTTCCTGCGATGTCGGGCAGCGACAAGAGATGCTGGCACGGCAACAGGGAGGAACACGATGCGGGTCTTTACGGTTCTCGGACCATCGCAATCCGGCAAAACGACATTGATCGAGGGTTTGATCGGGCTCGAGGAGCAGCGGCCGGTAACGCTCGACATCCCCGGCGTGGCCA
>JAUIBJ010000615.1 GCA_030428025.1 Alphaproteobacteria bacterium | reverse complement strand
CCCGCTCTCAGCGGCCATGCGCCCCGCGCAGTACGACGATGAGGAAGCACAGCATGCCCACCGCGAAGGTGAACGATCCGCCCGCGGCCAGGGCGTCGGTCGCGTCGAGTTTCGACAGGACGATGCCTGGAATCGCAATCGACAGCCCCAGCACCGACAGCAGGAAATGCAGCTTGGGCAGCGCCCCGACATCGGCGCCCGGAACGATATGATAGTAGAAAGCGAAGATCGAGAAGCTGACAAAGCCCATCAGGCCCAGATGCGCATGCGCCGGGGCCATAAGCCAGTCTTCGGTGCCGGCCATGTAAAGGCCCCATCCCATGCCAATCGACACCGAAATCAGCCCGAGCACCATGAACCAGAGCGCCAGTCCCTTCATCGCCGAATGCCCCCTGCCCTTCGCGATCCTGATCTGACTGTGCCAGATTGTCGCGCCATGCCAACCCCGCCGCCGCAAGTCGGCGCCGGAGTGGGGCCTAGCGGCCATACCCGGCAGCATCCGGTTGCGTAGAGCCACCGGCGGGTTACCTTTGATCCATGACCCCCCTTCTCGCGATCCCCGACATCCACGGCTACAAGAACGAGCTTGACCGCGTGCTACGGCTGGCCGATGCCGAATGCGGGCCCGAGGCGCGGATCGTCTTTCTGGGCGATCTGGTCGACCGGGGCCCCGACAGCCGAGGGGTGATCCAGACCCTGATCGACGGGATTGCCGCCGGGCGCGACTGGATCGTGCTGCGCGGCAATCACGATCAGATCTTTCTGGATTTCCTGCGCAAGGCGCGGCAGGGCGGCGCCGGTCTGCGGCTCGGGTCGGGCTGGTTCGGCGGCAACATGGGGGGCGAGGAGACCCTGCGCTCCTATGGGGTCGATCTGCGGGCCGGTGAGGTGGACTGGGCCGATGTGGCGGCGGCCGTTCCTGCCGAACACCAACGTTTTCTCGAGGGGTTGCCGGTCTGCCATGAAACCCCAGAACTCTTCTTTGCCCATGCCGGCATCCGGCCCGGCGTGCCGCTGTCGAGGCAGGATCCCGACGACCTGATCTGGATCCGCCACGAATTCCACTCCGATCCGCGCGATCACGGCAAGCTGATCGTGCACGGGCACACACCGGTCGAGACCCCCACGCATTACGGCAACCGCGTCAATCTCGACGCCGGCACCGGCTGGGGACGGCCGCTCAATGTGGCGCTGTTCGAAGGCCGCGATGCCTGGCGCCTGACCGAAGCGGGTCCAGAACCCCTGCAAAAGGTGAGTGCCTGACCACCGTTGCGACGCCGCGCCCTGTTTTCAATCCCCGCCTCGCGCTGTAACGGATGAAAAACCCCTTCCTGGACCCGGAGACCCCCATGACCGACATCGTTCTTCTCGACGGCGCCCGCACCGCCATCGGCACCTTCGGCGGCAAACTGGCAGGCACCCCGCCTACCGCCCTTGCTGCCCATGTGGCAAAGGCCGCCATGGCACGCGCCGGGGTCGAACCCGGCCAGATCGGTCAGGTGGTCTTCGGCACCGTCATCAACACCGAGCCGCGCGACATGTATCTCTCGCGCGTGGCGGCGATCGAGGCGGGCATTCCCGACACCACCCCGGCGCTGAACGTCAACCGTCTCTGCGGCTCGGGCGCGCAGGCGGTCGTGTCGGCCATGCAGGCGCTGATGCTGGGCGACGCCGACTTCGCCCTGGCCGGCGGGGCCGAGAACATGAGCCGCTCGCCCTTCATCATCCCCGATCAGCGCTGGGGCGCGAAAATGGGCGATGTGCGCACGCTCGACATGATGCTGGGCGCGCTCAACTGCCCCTTCGGGACGGGGCATATGGGGGTGACGGCCGAGAATGTCGCGGCCGAGCACGAGATCAGCCGCGAGGATCAGGACGCCTTCGCGCTTGAAAGCCAGAAACGCGCGGCCCGGGCCATCGAGGAGGGCCGCTTCGCTTCGCAGATCGCCCCCATCGAGGTGCGGGTGAAACGCGACATGGTGCCCTTCGAGGTGGACGAACATCCCAAGCCTACCACCGCCGAGGCCCTCGCCGGGCTGCGGGCGGTGTTCCAGAAGGACGGCACGGTGACGGCGGGCAACGCGAGCGGCATCAATGACGGCGCCGCGGCCGTGGTCCTTGCCCGCGCAGACGCGGCAGAGAAGGCCGGGCTCAAGCCCAGGGCGCGCATGCTGGGCTATGCCCTGGCCGGGGTGCGCCCCGAGGTGATGGGGATCGGTCCGATCCCGGCGGTCGAGAGCCTGATGCAGAAAACGGGCCTCTCGGTGGGCGACTTCGACGTGATCGAATCGAACGAGGCCTTCGCGGCGCAGGCGATTGCAGTCAACCGGGTCCTCGGGCTCGATACGGCCAGGGTGAACCCAAATGGCGGGGCCATCGCGCTGGGCCACCCGGTGGGCGCGACCGGTGCGATCCTCACAGTGAAGGCGCTCTACGAGCTGGAACGCCTCGGCGGCTCGAAGGCTCTGATCACCATGTGCATCGGCGGCGGCCAGGGCATCGCGCTGGCCATCGAACGGCTGTAGGCGCGCAGGGTCCCGGACCTCGTCCGGGACCGCCCGCATGGCCGCTTTCGACGTCATTCCGGTGAAACAGGGTCGGTTTCCGGCCCTGCCGTTCAGGATCGCATCAATGCTCCCCCGGCGTCGTAGACCGGGCCACCCTGCACCTCCGCGCTGTACATCTCACCGAGGATTTCCACCTCCAGCGCCGTGTCGGGCGCCGCGTGCTCGGCTGCCACATAGGCCATCGCCATCGACTTGCCGACACGATGCGCATAGCCGCCCGACGTGATATAGCCCACGGCCGCGCCATTCTTCATCACCGCCTCGTCAAGCGTCACGTCGATCGGCGTGTCTATCACCAGAGTCACCAGCTTGCGCGAAACCCCCTCGGCCTTAGCCGCCTCGGTCGCCGCCTTGCCCGCGAAATCCTTGTTCCAGTCGATGAAGCCGTCGAGCCCCGCCTCGACCGCGTTGAAATCGGGGCGGTATTCCAGCCCCCAGGCGCCCCA
>JAUIBJ010000614.1 GCA_030428025.1 Alphaproteobacteria bacterium | reverse complement strand
GACGCCCATCTCGATTTCGTCGACGAACGCCACGGCGTGCGCTTCGGCCATGGCAATCCGATGCGGCGCGCCGCCGAGAAATCCTATGTCACCGGGCTGAGCCAGATCGGCATCCGCAACGTATCCTCGACCGCGCGCGAAGGCTATGTCGATGCGCGAGCGATGGGGTCCGACATCCAGTCGGTGCGGCAGGTCCGGGCGCTTGGCATCGAGGGGATGCTGGCCCGGATTCCGGCCGGATCGCGCTACTATGTGACGATTGATATCGACGCCTTCGACCCGTCGATCGCCCCGGGCACCGGCACACCGAGCCATGGCGGGTTCCAGTATTACGAGGGGCTGGAACTGCTTGCCGGCCTTGCGAAACGCGGCGAGATCGTCGGAGTGGATCTGGTCGAGGTGGCGCCGGACTATGACCCGACAGGGTCGACCAGCACGCTGGCCGCACAATTGCTGATGAACCTGATCGGCCGCATCCTGCATGCGCGCGAGGGGCGCTGACATGGGCCGCGTAAGCTATGACTTTTCCGGCCAGGCGGTTCTTGTGACGGGGGCGAGCCGCGGCATCGGCTTCGCTGTGGCGAAGGGCTTTGCCGAGGCCGGCGCAACGGTGGCGATCCTGTCCAGCGGCACGGCCATCGAAGAGGCGGCGGAACGGCTGAGGCCGCACGGCGATGTCACGGCCCTGCGCGCGGATATAACCGACCGCGCCCAGGTCGCCGCGGCGCTCGGAAAACTCGACCGGATCGACGTTCTGGTGAACAATGCCGGGCTGGAACGGATAACGCCCATCGCCGATCCCGACGACCGTGTCGAGGATACCTTCGCCCGGATCATCGACATCAACGTCAACGGCACCTTCCTTGTCACCCGCCACGCGCTGCCGAAAATGGCCAGAGGCGGGCGGATCATCCTGACCGGGTCGATCTGGAGCCGCACGGCCGTGCCGGAATTCTCGGCCTATGTGGCCAGCAAGCACGCCAATCTGGGCTTCATGCGGTCGATCGCGCACGAGTTGGGCCCGCGCGGGATCCGCGTGAACGCTGTCTGTCCCGGGTGGGTCAAGACCGAGGCCGCCATGCTGTCGCTGAAGAAGATGGCCGAGGCGACGTCGCGGCCGGAATGCGATCTGCTGGCCGAAATCACCGGCGCGCAGGTGCTGGACGGTCTGCTTGAACCCGACGACATGATCCCGCTCTACCTGTTTCTGGCCTCCGACGCCGCGCGCGACATCACCGGGCAGGCCTGTATGCTCGACCGCGGCGAGGTGATGGCATGAGCGCGCTCGCAGATCAGACGATCCTCGTGACCGGGGCCTTTCGCGGCATCGGCGCGGCCTGTGCCGAGGCGCTGGCCGAGCGGGGCGCACGGGTAATCGCAAGCGACATCGTGCCGCCGAAGGAGACCTTCGCCAGGCTCGCACCGCACCGGAAAGGCCACGTGACGCTTGTGGGCGACGTCTCCGACGAGGCCTCGGTCGTGGCCATGTTCCGCGAAATCGATCACGCCGCCCCGGCGATCACCGGGGTCGTGCATTGCGCCGGCATCATCCATGAAAAGCCGTTGCTGGAAACCACCGTCGAGGAGTTCGACAAGGTCCAGCGGATCAACCTGCGCGGAACCTTCCTGGTGGGGCGCGAGGTGCTGCGCCGCCTCGACGGGCGCGAGGGTTGCGTGCTTCTCACTGCCTCCGATCTCGGCGTCTCGGGGCGCGAGACGTTTTCGCCATATGTGGCCTCGAAGCACGGGGTCATGGGGCTGATGCGGTCCTGGGCGAAGGAATTCGCACCCCACATCCGGGTCAATGCCCTGTGCCCGGGTCCCATCGACACCGACATGCTGGGCGCGTCCAGCATGTCGCCGCAATGGCGCGCACGCGAACTGGACATCCCCGCCGCCCGCTTCGGCAAACCTGCGGAAGTCGCGGCGATGGCGGCCTTTCTGATGGGCCCCGAGGCCGGGTTCATCACCGGCCAGGGCATCGGCGTCAACGGCGGAAGCGTGATGCCATGATCCTCGCCCTGCCCCCGTCAGGTGGCGCCGGACGCGCGCCCGACCGGCGGCCATCAAGGGGCCGGTTCAACCGAATGAATCAAGACCCAAGTCCCAAGACCCATCCAACAGGAGAAAACCAATGATAAAGACCATAGGATCCCTACTTTGCGCCACCGCTCTGGCCTCGGTCACGGCGGTTGCCGCACAGGCCGAGGCGCTGAAGCTCGCCCATTCAACCTGGGTCGGTTACGGCCCGTTCTACATCGCCCAGGAAAAGGGGTTCTTCGAGGAGGAAGGCGTCGAGATCGAGTTGTCGATCATGGAGAACACGCCGCTCAAGATGGGCGCGCTGATGGCTGGCCGGGTCGATATCGTCGCCTCGACCGCAGATGAATTCCCGACCTACATGCGGGACGGCAAGCCGCTGAAATACATCCTTGCCGTCGACAATTCCAAGGGCGGCGACGGCGTCGTGTCGAACAAGGACATCGCCTCGATCGCCGATCTCAAGGGCCGGTCGGTCGCCTTCGAGGAAGGCTCGGTCTCGCAGTTCTTCATCAATGCCCTGCTGCGCCGCGAGGGGCTGACCCAGGACGACGTGAAGATGGTCAACATGACGGCGACGGATGCCGGCGTGGCCTTCACCGCCGGACGCGTCGACGCGGCGGTGACCTGGGAGCCGCATCTCAGCCAGGGCGCGGCCACCGATCACGGCAAGATCCTGATCAACAGTGCCGAGACCCCGGGCCTGATCGTGGACGTGGTGGCGGTTCTGGACAGCACCGCCGGGGAGCATGCCGAGGAACTGGCCGGCTTCGTCCGCGCCTGGCAGCGGGCGCTGGATTACGTCGAAACCAACCCCGATGACGCCTACCAGATCATGGCCGACGGCGTCGGCGGATGGCTGACCGACCCGGCCGAATTTCAGGCCGCGGCCGGGGGCATCGAATACCTGACCATCGACCGCAACAGGGAAATGTTCGGAACCGCGGACAATCCCGGCGTGCTGGCCAAGACAATCG
>JAUIBJ010000613.1 GCA_030428025.1 Alphaproteobacteria bacterium | reverse complement strand
CCGGGATAGATCGCGTCGCATCCCTTGGCCTTGGCAACGTGCAACAGCCGGTCAGCGCGCAGATAGCTTTCGGAGGCAGGAGGCGGGCCGATGCAGACGCTCTCGTCGGCGGCCCAGACATGAGGCGCGGCTGAATCGGCCTCGGAATAGACAGCCACGGTCTCGAGCCCCATGCGGCGGCAGACCCGGACCGCCCGCAGCGCGATCTCGCCCCGGTTGGCGATCAGCACCCGCCGCAGCGGGGCGGCGGTCGGCGCGGTCGTCTGTGTCTCGGTATTGCTCTCAGCCATGGCGTCTCATTATGGAAGACAAGATGTTTCGAAATAAGTATAGGGTGATTGATTTCTCCTGTGCAAGAGGACATACTCCGCTGAGCGCACACAGGGGCCACGGCCCCGACAGGAAGGTTTCCATGCCCCGCACGACGACAGACGATTCGGTGGTCAACCTGTTTCACGCCTCGGGCAAGACCGACGGCGCCGCCGACGACCTGCTGGACAACGGCCGTCGGGAACAATTGGCCGAACTGGGGGTGACCGGCAAGGCCTTCATGATCCTCGAACTGGTGTCGCGGGCCGCCAAGCCGATTTCAATCTCCGAGGTGATCCGCATTACCGGCCTGACCAAGCCCACCACGCATCGCGTGGTCAACATGCTGGTGGATGTGGGGTTTCTGGAACGCGACGCGACCGATCTGGGCTTCATCGAGGGCGAACGGCTGGTGACGCTGGCGCATCAGACGCTGGTGGGCTCGGCGCCGCGCTCTCTGCGGCACGCGATCCTTCAGGAAATCGCGGCGGAGACCGGCGAGACCTGCAACTACGGCACGCTGTCGGGGTTCGAGGTGATCTATCTCGACCGGGTGGAATCGAAATGGCCGCTCGGGCTGCGATTTGCCGCCGGCAGCCGGGTGCCCGCCCATTGCACCGCCATCGGCAAGCTGATGCTGAGCTTTCGCTCTGAGGACGAGCTTCGCCGCATGCTGCAGGCCCGTCCGCTGACCGCTTATACCGGCTCCACCATCGTCGCGCCCGACCGGCTGCTCGAGGCGGTGGACAAGGTACGCAAGGACGGAATCGGCACCGACAATCAGGAATTCATGCACGGGGTTGTCTGCGTGGCGGTGCCGGTGCTCGCCGCAAGGGGCAATTGCCTGGGCTGCATCGCCGTTTCGGCGCCCGAGGCGCGGATGACCCTCAACGAGATGCTGGGCTTCGTGCCGAAGATGAAGGATGCCGCACAGCGCTTCGCGGACACCTTCACCGGAACCGGCCCCAAACACCCGACGGGAGAGTGAGTGATGACACTGAGTTACAGCGACGTCGCGGAGATCGTGAAGATCGTCGACAGCAGCAATTGCGAAGAGGTTTCCCTGGAACTGGAGGGCGCGAAGATCCTGATCCGGCGCAAGGGTGCGGGCGCGCCGACGGCCGAGAACGCCCCTTCGGCGGCCACCCCGGCCCCGGCACCTGCGCAACAGACCCCTGCCCCCGCGCAGCAAGAGGCCTCCACCCCCGGTCGCGGCGAGGCGGCGACGGCCGAGGTGCAGGGTAACAAGGTCTGCTCACCCATGGTCGGCACCTTCTATGCCCGCCCCTCGCCCGACGAGCCGGAATTCGTGACCGTGGGCGCGCAGGTGGAGGTGGGCCAGCCGCTCTGCATCATAGAGGTGATGAAGCTTTTCACCACCATCGAGGCGACCCATGCAGGCAAGGTCACGGCGGTTCTGGCCGAAAACGGCCAGATGGTGGAATACGGCCAGCCGCTTTTCGTGATCGAGTAAAGTGGCGGAAGACGAAATCACCGGCCTGTCCGCCACGGCGCTGGCCGGCCACCTTCACGCCCGCGAACTGAGCTGCCGCGAGGTGACAGACGCTTTTCTGCGCCGGATAGAAGCCTATGACCCGGCACTCAATTGTTTCTGTACGCTTTGCGCCGAGCTTGCACTCGACCGGGCCGACGCGCTCGACCGCGCCCATGGCAGTGACGCCCGTCCGGGCCAGAGCCTTTACGGCCTGCCCATCGCGTTGAAGGATCTCACCCCCACCGAGGGCATCCGCACAACTCGCGGCTCGCGCCTGTTCGAAGACTGGATCCCACCGCACGACGCCGAACTGGTGCGCCGCCTCAAGGCGCAGGGCGCGGTGGTTCTCGGCAAGACCAACACGCCCGAATTCGGCCACAAGGCCGAGACCGACAACCAGATCTTCGGGCCCACCCGCAACCCTTGGAACACCGCGCGCATCGCCGGCGGCTCCAGCGGCGGATCGGCCGCGGCGGTGGCGGCGGGGCTTGTGCCCTTCGCCGAGGGCAGCGACGGCGCAGGCTCGATCCGCATTCCGGCCAGCCTCTGCGGAGTTTTCGGCTTCAAGCCCACCTTCGGGCAGGTGCCGGACGTGGCCGAAAGCTTCTTCAGCCATGCGCCCTATTTCCACAACGGGCCGCTGGCGCGCAGCGTCGAGGACGGCATCCTGCTCTACCGGGCGATGGCGTCGCCGGGGCGCGAGACAATGTTCACCGTGCCCCCGGGCACAGGCCGCGGCGCACGGCCGGTCTCGGAGTTGAGGGTCGCGTTCAGCCCCGATCTGGGCGGTTTCCCGGTGGCACCAGAGATGGCCGAGGCCGCGCGGGCCGCGGCCTCGGCCTTCGAGGAGATGGGCGCGCGGGTGGAAGCGCCCGAAATCGCCCTGCCCGAAGGACTGGAGGCGGCGTTCCTGACCTTCTGGCAGGCGAAGATGGCCGCGCTCTATGGTGAGTTGTCCGAGGCAGAGCTGTGCTGCCTCGAACCGGTGGTGCAGGGGCTGATCGCCGAGGGCTGCCGCCTGACGCCGGTGGAAATCGGCAAGGCCACGCAGTTGCGCGACCGGCTGTGGCAAACGGTTCAGGGCATCTTCGACGAGGCCGATCTGCTGATCTGCCCGACCACAGCCATCCCCGCCTATGGTATCGGCGAGGGACCACCGGCAGAGATCGCCGGGCGCCCCGTCTCGGCCCTGCTGGGCTGGTTCCTGACCTAT
>JAUIBJ010000612.1 GCA_030428025.1 Alphaproteobacteria bacterium | reverse complement strand
GATCCTCGGCCGATGCGCCGAATTCCATCGCGACGCAGATCTCGTGGATCAGTTCGCCCGCTGCAGGGCCAATGATATGCGCACCGAGGATGCGGTCGGTATCCTTGTCGGCCAGGATCTTGACGAAACCGTCAGCCGCCAACGCCGCCTTGGCCCGCCCGTTGCCCATGAAGTTGAACTTGCCGACCTTGTAGGCACGGCCCGCATCCTTCAGGCTCTGTTCGGTTGCACCGACATTGGCCACCTCGGGTGCGGTATAGATCACGCCGGGGATCACGCCGTAATTCACATGGCCGTGCTTGCCCGCCACCTGTTCGGCCACGGCCATGCCTTCGTCCTCGGCCTTGTGGGCGAGCATCGGGCCGGGAACCGCGTCGCCGATGGCATAAAGGCCCTTGACGTTGGTCTGCCAGTCCGCGCCCACGGCGATCTGGCCCTGCCGGGTCATCTCGACGCCCAGCGCGTCGAGCCCAAGCCCCTCGGTGTAGGGCCGCCGTCCGGTGGCGACCAGCACGGCGTCGGCCTCCAGCACATGTTCGCTGTCATCCTTGCGCAGCTTGTAGGTCACGGTGGCCTTGCCGCGTTTGACCTCGGTTTTCTGGACCGCGGCCCCCATCACGAAGTTCAGGCCCTGTTTCTTGAGGATGCGCTGGAAGGTTTTCTGCACCTCCGCGTCCATGCCCGGCGTGATGGCGTCGAGATATTCGACCACCGTCACCTGCGCCCCCAGCCGCTGATAGACGCTGCCCAGTTCCAGGCCGATCACGCCGGCCCCGATCACGACCAGCGATCTCGGCACCTTGGTCAGCTCCAGCGCGCCGGTCGAGGTCACAACGACCTTTTCGTCCACCTCGACGCCAGGCAGCGACGACGGTTCGGACCCGGTGGCGATGATGATGTTCCGTGCCTGGTGAATGTCGTCACCCACCTTGACCTTGCCCGGCTCGGGGATACTGCCCCAGCCCTTGAGCCAGTCGATCTTGTTCTTCTTGAACAGGAATTCGATGCCCTTGGTGTTGCCGTCGATGGTCTCCTGCTTGTAGGCCAGCATCTGTTTCCAGTCGACCGAGGGGCTTTTGCCCTTGAGGCCCATGCTGGCGAAATTGTGCTCGGCCTCGTGCAGCATGTGCGAAGCATGCAGCAGTGCCTTGGACGGGATGCAGCCCACGTTTAGGCAGGTCCCGCCGAGCGTCTCGCGCCCTTCGACGCAGGCCGTTTTCAGCCCCAGCTGAGCGCAGCGGATCGCGCAAACATAGCCGCCGGGGCCGCCGCCGATCACGATGACATCGTATTCAGCCATTCCATTCTCCTCATCTTTCGTCAGCGCCCGGCATCGCAGCACGGGTCCTTCATGTGGTCTGCCCGGCACGGGCAAATTGGTCGTTCGGCGCCTTGGGATCGGCGCCCATGTGTTACCCGGCCAGCAGCCAGGCTTTCGCGCCCTCGAATTCGTCGGCGGGGAAGTAATGCACCGGCGCGTCGATGAATTGGCGTCCGATCCGTTGCGCCATGGCCTGCCAGGCCTTGTCGCCGACGATTGCCACCCGTTCCACCAACCCATGATGGTCGCGAACCAGACGGAAATGCGCGCCCAGAGCGTCGAGTCCCTGCCAGCCATCGAATTCCCGCAGATCCAGCAGCAGGCGGAACCGGTCGTTGGCGCGCAGGAACGCGTCCAGATCCTCTCGTTCGGCGGCATAGACGGCGCTGTCGAGCTGCCCCAGCAACTGCACATGCAGCGCCCCGCCGCCCAGATCGGTCTGGTGAATGCTGCCCAGGGACTCCGTCAGCCACCGGCGCGCGTCGTCTTCCTGACCGAGCGCGAATGTCATCACCGGGCAGGGGAAGAACACGGAAAACGCCTTGACCGATCTGATCAGCCACGGCGTGTCGGTTACCAGCGCCACCCGGTCGAACCCGCGCCAGTGCCGCAGCCCCACCCGCGCATCGGCGGCCAGAGCCTCGAGCGTGTAGCCCTCGAAATCATCACCGGCGCGCACCAGAACGCGTATGTGTTCCTGATCCTGCATCGCCTTTTCGAGCGCGGGCGTCAGAACATCGCGATAATCCTCATCGGTCACGGTACCGGAGATATTGAACTCCAGAATCGCGTCTCCGGGTGTGGATTTGAGTTCGATCATGACGTTCCTCCTTGCATCGGGTTGCGTCCACCCGACGACCGCCACACCCCTACCGGAGCGCCGCAGCCATCAGTCGTCGTATCGCCCACCCGCATCGGCCCGACCCATCCCCCGAGGGGTCACAGATCCATCAGCAAGCGGCGAGGATCTTCCAGTGCTTCCTTGACACGGACGAGAAAGGTCACCGCGCCCTTGCCGTCGACGATGCGGTGGTCATAAGACAGCGCCAGATACATCATCGGGCGGATCACGATTTCACCGTTCACGACCATCGGGCGGTCCTGGATCTTGTGCATGCCCAGAATACCCGATTGCGGCGGGTTCAGGATCGGCGAGGACATCAGCGAGCCGTAGACGCCACCGTTGGAGATGGTGAAGGTGCCGCCCTGCATTTCAGCCATCGACAGCTTGCCGTCACGGGCGCGGGTGCCCTTTTCGGCAATGGCCTTTTCGATCGCGGCAAAGGACATGGAATCCGCGTCCCGGATCACCGGCACCACCAGCCCCGTCGGCGTGCCGGTGGCGATGCCCATGTGGACGAAGTTCTTGTACACGATGTCGGTGCCGTCGATTTCGGCGTTGACCTCGGGCACTTCCTTCAGCGCGTGGCAGCAGGCCTTGGTGAAGAACGACATGAAGCCAAGGCGCACACCGTGCTTTTTCTCGAACAGGTCCTTGTATTCCTTGCGCAGCCCCATGACAGCCGACATGTCCACCTCGTTATAGGTGGTCAGCATGGCGGCGGTGTTCTGACTGTCCTTCAGACGCTTGGCGATGGTCTGGCGCAGGCGCGTCATCTTGACCCGTTCCTCGCGCGCGGCGTCGTCGGCGGGCACCGGCGCGCGCGGAACCGCCGCCGGAGCGGGCGCGGGGGCCGATA
>JAUIBJ010000611.1 GCA_030428025.1 Alphaproteobacteria bacterium | reverse complement strand
GCGACCGTTACACCGCGACCATGTCCAAGGCCAAGCGCAAGGGAAAGATCTTCATCGACTGGCTCAGGAACGAACGCGGGGCGACGGCGATCGCCCCCTATTCCCTGCGGGCGCGCAAGGGCGCGCCCGTGGCGGTGCCGGTGACGTGGGAGGAACTGGACAATCTCGACCGGCCCAACGGGTTCGGCGTGACGGACATGAAAGAGCGCCTTTCGCGCCCCTGCCCGCTGACTGATACCCCGCGCAAGGGCATCGGCCAGGAGGTGGTCGAGGCGCTGGAGGACTGGTCGGAAAACGGCTGAGAGGCGCGATTCACTTGCCGGGCCGGTCCTCGTCGTTGCGGTCCCAGGGGCGGTTGGCGGAGACCTGATCGCACAAATCCCGCAGCGCCGGGCGCAACCCTTCGGCCAGCGTGGGATGATAAACCGGCATGTCGAGCACCTCGCCCGCCGTCATTCCGCATTGAATGGCCCAACTCAACAGATGGCCCAGATGCTCGGCGCCGGGGGCGCAGATCTCGGCCCCCGCCAGCCTCCCGTCGGCCTCGGCATAAAGGCAGGCGGCGCCGCGGTTGCGCCCCTCCACACGGGCGCGGCCCTGATCTTCCCAGGAACAATAGGCCGCAAGCAGGCTGTCGCCCCGGCGGCGGCCGATCTGGGCCAGCTCCGGCCGGCTGAAGGTGATCGCCAGCGGCACCATGCGCCGGCTGGCCGCCAACTCCGGGAAGCGCGCCGCGTTCTCGCCGGCGATGGCACCCTCGGCCGCAGCTTCGTGCAGCACCGGGCGGTCGGCATTGACGTCGCCGGCCATGAAGACGGGCGCATCGCCGCATTGAAGACTGCACCTGTCGAATTCCGGCACGCCGCTGCCGTCGAGCCGCAGCCCGGCCTTTTCGGGATTGAGACTGGCCAGCGAAGGCGGCCGGCCCACCGCCAGCAAGAGCTTGTCGAACCGCGCGCTTTCGCCGTTCCACCGGACCCGCACGCCGTCGTCCTCGGCCTCGGCGCTCACATCCACGCCCAGGCGCAGCGTCATTTCGCCCTCCAGCGCGGCGCAAAGCGCCTCGGCGGGCGGCCCCTTGGACAGCCCGCCCGGCACATCCGCCTGGTCGAACAGCGTAACCTCCACCCCAAGCGCGGCCAGCGCCTGCGCCAATTCAAGGCCCAGGGGCCCCGCACCGACGGCGGCGACCGAGCGGGGCAACTCGGGCAGTTCGAACAGCGTCTCGTTGGTCAGCAGCCTGTCGCCCAGACCCTGGAACGCATCCGGCACAAGCGGGCGCGAGCCGGTGGCGATGACGGTGGCGCGCGCCTCGATCTCTGTGCCGTCTTCGAGCCTCAGGCGGCCCGGGCCGATGAAGCTCGCGCAATCCTTGCGACAGATACCTTCGGGGATATCCCCGAACCCATCTCGCACCGAGGCCACGAACCGGTCGCGTTCGGACCGCAGGCGCCGCATCACCGCGGCGCCGTCGATCGTGGGGTCGGCCCAGACGCCGAACATTTCGGCGCCGCGCGCGCCGCGCGCCGCATCTGCGGCGGCGATCAGCAGCTTCGAGGGCATGCAGCCCACCGTGGCGCAGGTGGTGCCGGCGAATTCCGGGTCGATAATCAGGGTGGAGGCGCCTGCGGCGCGGGCACGCCGCTCGGCCGAAAGCCCGGCGGTGCCGGCGCCGATCACGGCCACATCGCATGCAAGCTCAGCCATTTCGCACCCCGCGGGCCAAGGGCGGGATGGCGGCCGTCGGGCTGGATGTCATTGGGTTTTGCTCCTTCTCTATGTCGCGAAAGATGCACACGAGTACCAACGTTCGGACCAGGGCCCGGGTTCCGTGCCCGCGTGCGAGGCCGGCAGGAACATCCGCCCAGGTCTTTCGGTTTTTCCTGTAGCAGCCGGCAGGCGCCGGCCCAGCGACAAGAACGGAGGTGTTCCATGGCCACAGGATACGAGAAGATGTCGGAACAGAGGGCGCGCGAGGAACTGGCGCGCCAGCACCGCTACGAAAATGATCCCCGGCGTGATGAATTCGGACGCGAGGCGCCGGACCGCTACGGCTTGCCGGCGAGCGGTCCCTATGTGCCGCCACCCTATCCGGAAGCCTGGTACGCGCCCTTCGGGCCTTTCCACCCCTTCTGGTCGCGCCGCCATCTTCAGGGCCCCGGGATGGACCCGCGCAGCCGCAACCTCAACGAACGCGATTTCTTCGACCGCGCCGCCGACGAGGTGGCCTCGTGGTTCGGGGACGACGCTGCCGAGGCCCGGCGCGATGTGGACCACCGCGGCCGCGGGCCCAAAGGCTATGTCCGCTCCGACACGCGCATCGAGGAGGATGTGCACGACAGGCTGACCGACGACCCCGCACTCGACGCCACAGAGATCGAGGTGGCCGTGAAGAACCGCGAGGTCACGCTGAACGGCACGGTCGAAAGCCGCCGCGACAAGCGCCGCGCCGAGGATTGCGTGGACAGCGTATCGGGCGTGGTGCACGTGCAGAACAATCTCCGGGTGGCCCAGACCGCCTGAGGCGCGGGCAGCCGCCTGGCCCTGCCGGCGCGCATCGGTCGGTCGACGGACTGTCGGGTACATTTCCTGCCGCCCCGTCCTTGCCTCTGCAGGGCCAGGCATGCTGCCACCCCATCCAGAAGGAGGAGAGAACGCAGATCAAAGAGATCATGAGCCCCAGCCCCGAAACCGCGACGCCCCGGCAGGCGCTGCGGGACGCCGCCGAGATCATCCGGAGACTCGAGACACCGCCAGCCCGATGATGGCGATCGAATGCGCTTCGGAATAGGACTGGCGCACGGTCCAGACCCGCAGCCGCCCGGCCTCCTCGCCGCAGGCCGCGCCGATCAGTTCCGCACCACGAATTTCCCACAGAAGAACCCGCAGTCCCCGATCGGTACCGGTGGCAGACATAGCAATCCGTCATCGTTTCGGTGTGGATGTCATAGCGTTTCATCATCGTCGCCTGATCCGGGGCATCGCCACGATCCTCCTCCATCGCGAAGATGCGGTCGGGCGGGCGAA
>JAUIBJ010000610.1 GCA_030428025.1 Alphaproteobacteria bacterium | reverse complement strand
TTGCAGATGATATACCAGATGGCCGACGTGGCGATGAACCCGCGCCAGACCGTCGGCACGATCATCGGGCGGCCGCTCGAATTCTATTTCGGCCTCAAGGGCGACGAGAAGAAGCGCCGCATCGCAGAGCTTCTGGACGAGATCGAGATGGGCAAAGGCTTCATCGACCGCTATCCGGCCGAGCTTTCGGGCGGGCAGAAACAGCGCGTCTGCATCGCGCGGGCGCTGGCGGCGAAGCCCAAGCTCATCATCTGCGACGAGGTGACCTCGGCGCTCGACCCGCTGGTGGCGGACGGGATCCTCAAGCTGCTCTTGAACCTGCAGAAGATCGAGGACGTGGCCTATCTCTTCATCACCCATGATCTGGCCACAGTCCGGGCCATCGTCGACAGCATCGCGGTGATGTATCAGGGCCGCGTGGTGCGCTACGGCACCAAGACCGAGGTCCTGTCGCCACCCTTCGACGATTATACCGACCTCTTGCTGAGTTCGGTTCCCGAGATGAAGCTGGGCTGGCTGGAAAACGTGCTGGCGACGCGGAAGATGGAAAGCGCGGGGAACTGACGGTGCCGGAAACCGACGCGGTTTCCGGCCCGTTTCCGACGCGGAAACGGGATCTGCCCTGATCCTGCGTCAGGATCAGGGCCATATCGTGCGTCACGATATGGCGCGGGAAGGACAGAGATGGACAGCAAGCTGCTTCTTATCATCCTCGACGGGGTGCCGTACCGCAACTGGCGGCGGCTGTTCGGCAATCTGGAAGGCTGGGTGGCGAGCGGAGAGGCGCGCGTCTGGCGCCACCGCGCGGTGCTGCCCTCGATCTCGGCCTCGTGCTATGCTTCGATCCATACGGGCGTGACCCCGCAGGTGCATGGCAGCACGGGCAACGGCAATGTCTTCCGCATCGACATGCCCGACATCTTCTCGGAGGTCCGCCGCGCAGGCGGCGTGACCGGCGCGGTCACGCATTCCTTCTGGTCGGAGTTCTTCTGCCGCCATCCCTTCGACGTGGTGCGCGACATCGAATATGACGAACCGGACAATCCCGCCATCAACCATGGCCGCTTCCACACGATGACGGCTTATGGCCGCGACAACCAGATGACACCGTCGGACATCGATCTGTTCGGGACGCTGACCAATCTGTGCCATCGGTTCGGGCTGAACTACGGGATCCTGCATACCTGCACGCTCGACAGCATGGGGCATCGCTTCTTCCATGACTGCGAAGAGATGGATCATGCCTGCGCTGTGATGGACGAGATGCTGGCCCCCTTCATCCCGCGCTGGCGCGCCATGGGATACGAGGTGATCGTGACCGCAGACCACGGGCAGGACGAGCGTGGCCATCATGGTGGCACGGGCGAGTTGCAGCGTGACGCGGCCCTTTACTGGTTCGGCGCGGGCGAAGGCCCGTCATCCGACACGGTGATCGACCAGCTGCAGCTGGCGCCGACCATCCTGTCGCGGTTGGGGGTGCCGGTTCCTTCGACCATGAAGGCCACGCCCTTCCTGAGGTGAGGAGCGAGGGGCTGTCTGCCCCTCGCGCTCCCCGAGGATATTTTTGAACCCGAAGAAGAGCGGGGGTCAGTCGCAGGGTCAGAGACCCTGCCCGAGGCATTGGATGCCGGCGACAATCCGGGCGAAGCTGTCGCGCGCCTTTGCCGATATGAAGCGGGCGCGAAGGTATCCATGGATCAGGCCCGCCTCGTTGATCCATTCGGCGCGACCGCCTGCAGCACGGATCGCGTCGCGGTAATCGCGGCCATCATCGGCCAGCGGATCGCAGGCAGCGCTGATGATAAGGGTGGGCGGCAGGCCGCTGAAATCGGTGTCCTGCAGCGGCGCGAAGGTCGGGTCGCTCTCGGGCGCAGGGCCTCCCGCGCGGATGTCGCGGTAGAACAGGACATCGGCCGTGCTGAGCCCCGGGGCCCGGGCGTGATCGACGTAGGAGCCGCGCGTCATCTCCCCGCCGAGCCCCGGGTAGATCAGCACTTGCCCGGTGATCCGATGGGCGTCCGGCGTTCCGCGCAGCGCCTGTGCGACGGCGGCCGCCAGATTGCCGCCCGCGCTGTCGCCCGCCAGCACCACCGCCCCGTCGTACCGGCCGAGCGCCCAGCGCGCCGCCGTCACCGCATCGTCGAAATGCGCCGGGTGGACATGTTCGGGGGCCAGCCGGTAATCGGCCGAGACCACGCGATAGCCGGTGCCCGCGCAGATTTCGGCGCAGATGCTGTCATGGCTGTCGAGGCCCCCCACCACGAACCCCCCGCCGTGGAAATAGACCACCGTCGCACCTGGGCTGCCCGCCTCGTAGAGGCGCACCGCGACACCATCGGCATCGTCGTCGCGCACTGCCACACCCTCGGGGCGGCGCACGTCGAATTCTTGGCAGAGCGCGTCGTAGAAGCGGCGCTGTTGGGCCACCGTGAAGTCCACCGCCTCGGGCGGGTACAAGGCATCGGTGCGGGCGATGAAGGCGCGCACCTCGTCGTCGAGCAGATCATCGTAGTTCATGCCGCCCGGTCCCATTCCCGGGTGGAAGGTCCGGGCAAGCGGGTCAGGTCAGTCCCGATCACGTGTTTGCAGGCAAGCCTCATGACGGCCATGGTCGTCTCCCCCCGTCCGGCGCCGGGTTGGCCCGGCGCGTCTTCTTGCGGTCAGGATGGGGGCAAACGGTGTTGATTGTCACTGAGAACTGACCCGGTTTAGGGCGAAATTGTCATCGAGAACTGACCCATGTGCAACCGTGCTTCGGCTTGAACCAGCCAGGGGCGATAGTGGTGTTTCAATTCAAGTTCGATACCAGACCCGTTCGAGCAAAATGGCTCACGAACTCATTAAAATATGATTTAATTCAACGCTTTAATCCTCAGAGAACGTTCGACCCCAGACCCGTCCGCTCCGCTAATTTTGCACCGCCGTTTCCAGACCACGCTGTCCATTCACGCACCACGACAGCGGCACGATATCGAAAGCCTGACCAAGGTGGTTCCGCAGGTTCAGGAGGCAGCAAAGCGGTTGGAAA
>JAUIBJ010000609.1 GCA_030428025.1 Alphaproteobacteria bacterium | reverse complement strand
CCAGAGAGAGCATGACAAACGCCGGTTACCGGTTCTTTACCGCTTTTGCGTCAAATGACAGGGAGTTTCTTCGAATTGGAGGCAATACTGTGACAGATTTTTTACCGCTGGCCGCGGAGCGCACCGCAGCACCCGCCGCCAGGCCGGAGGATCCCCGGCTCTCTCGCGCGAAGGAAGCGGCCGTGAAGCTCGAGGCCACCTTTCTGGCCGAGATGCTCAAGGCCGCGGGCTTCGGCGAGCCGGTTGAGGAGTTTTCCGGCGGTACCGGGGAGGATCAGTTCGCCTCCTTCTATCGCACCGCCGTGGCCGAGCGGATTGCCGAAACCGGCGGTCTGGGTCTGGCCGAACATTTCCTGCGCGCGATGATGGAGAGAGTGAATGACCGATAACCCGGTAGCCCCGATCATGACCGAACTCGACGCCCTGCTGGAACGCGAGCGCGTTGCGCTCCTTGCGGGAGAGCTTGACAGCCTCCCCGGGCTTTTTCGCGAAAAGACCAAGCTGATCGACCGGTTGTCCGGGCTCGACGCCGCGGCCGGCGCCCTTCCCGATGCGCTGAAACAAAAGGCGATCCGCAACCAGGCGTTGCTCGACGGAGCGCTTCAGGGCATCCGCCAGGTCGCGGGTCGGATCGCGGCGCTGAGGCGCCTGCGCCAGTCCTTCGAGACCTACGACGAAACCGGCCGCAGGCGCACCATCGAAGGCGACATCGTGCGCCGGATCGAAAAACGAGCCTGAGGGAATTGTCTCAAATACCGACGAGATCGCCGGCGCGACTTAGCACTCCATTAGCACCTCGGCGCCCATTGTGAACCTGCATTCAGCAACGGGTGGCGCGGCGGGCATCTGCATGCCTTCCGCAAGGGTCAGAACGACGTCTTGAGGCCGTCTCCCGACCGGGGGCGGGACGTTTCACAGGCGCAAAGCGCCGCAGGCTAAAGGAAGATGCTCATGTCCAGCATTCTGACGAATAACAGCGCCATGGTGGCGCTGCAAACCCTGAAATCGGTCAATACCAACCTGGGCAAGACCCAGGAGATGATCTCGACCGGCAAGAAGGTGGCGACCGCGAAGGACAATTCCGCCGTGTTCGCCATCTCGAAAGTCATGCAGTCGGATGTCGCCGGCTTCAAGGCGATCTCGGAAAGTCTCGCGCTCGGCGAATCCACCGTCGCGGTGGCGCGTCAGGCCTCCGAGACCGTGGCCGACCTGCTCATCGACATGAAGGCGAAGATCGTCGCGGCGCAGGAAGACAACGTCGACCGGGCCAAGATCAACGCCGATGTAACCGAGTTGAAGAACCAGATCGACTCGGTCGTCGCCGCGGCGCAGTTCAACGGCTTGAATCTGATCGACGGCAACACCGCCAGTGCGACCGTTCTGGCGTCGCTCGACCGCGACAGTTCCGGCAATGTCACCTCCTCGTCGATCACCGTCACCGGGCAGGATCTGGCCACCGGCGGCTATTCCGCCAAGGCGGTCTTTACCGGCACCGACGGCATCGCCGCAGACAATGACGACAGCTTCGGCTTCGCGCTCGACGGCAATGGCGGCACCGACGACAACGGCACGGTGGTTATCGTCGACCCGACCTATGCGGCGGGCGACAAGATCTCGATGCGGCTGGGCGATGTGGAGGTGTCCTATACGGTGACTGCCGAGGATATCGCCAGCACCTCGGTCGAGGATATCGTCGCGGTCAACCTCAAGTCACAGATCGAGGCCTCGGGTGCGAATGTGTCGGTCGATTACAACATCGCCAATGCCGGTACGCTGGTGATCACCAACAACGGGGCTGAATCGCTGTTCGTCTCCGGCCAGTTCACCAATGCCGGGTCGGGCGGTCTGGGCGCAATGGCCGGAATCGACGTGTCGACTTCCGTCAATGCAACGGCTGCGCTGGGCACGATCGAGACCCTGATCGATACCGCCATCGACGCGGCCTCGTCCTTCGGGTCGGTCGAGGGCCGGATCGAGACCCAGGCGGACTTCATCTCCAACCTGACCGATTCGCTGACCTCGGGCATCGGCACGCTGGTGGACGCCAATATGGAAGAGGCCTCGGCGCGGCTGCAGGCGCTGCAGGTGCAGCAGCAGCTGGCGGTTCAGTCGCTGTCGATCGCCAACCAGGCGCCGCAGACGATCCTGTCGTTGTTCAGAGGTTAAGCCAGGGCGGGGCGCCATTCCGGCGCCCTGTTCCCCGCCTGATCCGAACCCCATTCTGAAAGGACATCGACGTGAACGCCATGCAGCAAGCGCAGGCCGCCTATCGCACGGCCGCGCACCCGATCCGCACGCCGCGCGGTGCCGAATACGAGGCTTTCGCCCGGATCACGAGCCGCCTGAAGGCCATCGCGGGCGAAACTACCAAGGGATCGTCCCGGTTCCGCGAACTGGCTGCCGCCATCCACGACAATCGCAGGCTCTGGACCATTCTCGCGGCCGATGCCGCCGGCACCGACAACCTGCTGCCGAAGGAACTGCGCGCCCGCATTCTCTATCTGGCGGAATTCACCCGACAGCACAGCGGCCGGGTCCTGCGCGAAGGCGCCCCGGCCCGCCCGCTCATTGAGATCAACACGGCTGTGATGCGGGGGCTGCGGGACCGGAGCCGTGGCTCATGAGCGGCCTCATCCTGAAACTTGGGCCCAAGGAGCGCGTGCTGGTCAACGGCGCGGTGATCGAGAACGGCGAGCGCCGGGCACGGCTGTCGATCGTGACGCCCGATGCCAACATCCTGCGCCTGCGCGACGCGATCCACCCCGAGGAAGCGACCACGCCCGTGCGGCGGGCCTGCTATGCCACGCAACTCGTCCTGTCCGGCGATCTTTCCCCGGCCGAGGCGCGGTTGCAGCTTCTTAGGCGGATCGAGGAGCTGAGCCAGGTCTTCACCGATCCCGACAGCCGGGCGGCACTCGCCCGCGCGACCGACGCGGTGCTGCATGACAACCATTATCAGTCGTTGAAATCGCTGCGCGCCCTGCTGCCGCGCGAGGAACGGCTTCTGGCGCATGGGGTGCACTGATGTTCCAGCCCCTCCT
>JAUIBJ010000608.1 GCA_030428025.1 Alphaproteobacteria bacterium | reverse complement strand
CCGTATCCCACGATGGTGGGCGACACGGCGGTGGTTCAGGCCTATGCCTATGGCAAGTTCCTGGGCGAGCTGGAGGTGGTCTTCGACGATGCCGGCGTGATCAGGAGTGCCGAGGGCCGGCCGCGTCTGATGGATGCGGACGTGGCCGAGGACGAAGGCGTGAAGGGCCGGATCGCCGAGGCCGCCGTTCCCCTTGACGAGATCCGCAACCGGGTGGTGGCCGAGGCGGCCGGGCCCATCGGCGGCAACCGCGACACCTGCCGCGCGGCTGAATGCGAGATCGGCAATCTGGTGGCCGATGCGATGCTGGCGCGGGTCAGGGGACAGGGGATCGAGATCGGGTTCATGAATGGCGGGGGCTTGCGGGCCAGCATCGACGCGGGCCCGGTGACCATGGGCGAGGTGCTGACGGTGCTGCCCTTCCAGAACACGCTGTCCACCTTCCGGGTGAGCGGGGCGACGCTGAAGGAGGCGCTGGAAAACGGCGTCAGCCAGATCGAGGAAGGCGCCGGGCGCTTCCCGCAGGTGGCGGGGATGCGCTTTTCGGTCGATCCTTCGCAGCCCGTGGGCGAGCGGGTGCAGAACGTGACGGTGGGCGGCGAGGCGCTCGATCCCGAAAGGCTCTATGGCGTGGTGTCGAACAATTACATCCGCAACGGTGGCGACGGGTACCACATGTTCCGCGATGCGCAGGATGCCTATGATTTCGGGCCCGACGTGGCGGATGTGACCGCCGAATACCTCGCCGAGCAGGGGCCCTACACGCCCTATACCGACGGGCGGATCACGGTAAAGGCGGAGTGATCCGGGGGCGCTGCCCCCGACGTTGAACCCCGAGGGGCTAAACGCCTCCCTCGGGGTATTTGCGACCAGAAAGAATCGGCTGCGGGGTTCGCCGTGTCGGGCGCGCGGCGCTTCCGGTCAGGCCTGCCGCCAGCGCAACGTTGCGGCGGCGATGCGGGCCCCGAAGCGGCGGGCGGTGTCCAGATCCTCGGGTTCGATCAGTACCGTCTTGTCGCGCGAGGAGGTGGCCATCAGCCCCAGCCAGCTGCCCGACCGGTTCAGCCCTGGCCGGTCGGGGTGCACGGGCGCGCCGATCTCGGCCTGCCCGACCCAGATCATGCCCATCTGCGCGGCATAGACCGCAAGCCGCGTCAGCGCCGACAGTTTGTCGCCCGAGGGAAAGGTTGCCACGGTGAAGCCGCCGGCGATCTTGTCGCGCCAGAGCAGGTCGGGCCAGCGGTCGGACGCTTCTTCCAGAAACCGGTCGAACCCCGCCGCGGTGGAGCCCATATAGGTGGGCGCGCCGAAGACGATGGCCTCGGCCGCGTCCAACGCCTGCCAGTCCTTGGGTGTCATCGCCTCGACGTCGATCAGCCGGGCGGTGCCGGCGCCCTCGGCCACCGCTTCGGCCAGCCGGCGGGTGTGGCCGCTGCCGGTGTAATAGGGGAGGACGATGCGAAGGGCGGCGTCTGGGGTTGTCATGGGCGCAAAGTTGCGCTGCCCGGGCGGGAAAGGCAACCCTGAGGCGTTTCGCGAAAGACCTGAATCACAGCTTTTCGCGAAATGCTGTCCAACACCAAAGCGGCGTACGCGTTTCGCCGTTTTCCGACGCCTCAGATAAAAGGCGAAACGTTTTACCCGAGGAGATCGGGCCGCAGCACCATGATGGCCCCGAGCGCCAGAAGCACCACGCCGCCCACCAGATGCGACAGTCGGGAATAGCGCCCCGTGGAGGCGACCGCCCGCAGGGTCACCATGGCGCCCACGAAAATCGCCGTATCGTCGAGCAGGAAGACCGCCAGATAGAGCGCGATATAGCCGTAATAGGCGCCGGGGGGCAGGTCGTGCATCGTCAGGATCTGGGTGTAGACCGCGGGCACCCCGGCGGAGCAGACAAGCTCGATCAGGTTGACGGCGATGGCCAGCGCGGCGACGCCGAGGCTCGCCACCAGCAGGTTGGGCCGTTCGACCATGCCGCGGAACGCCTCCGACACCGTGCGGCGCCGCCGGCCCGGGGTGACGCGGCAGATGCCCTCGGGGTTGGTCCAGTATTCCCGCAGGTAGTAGGCGCCGGCCCCGATTGCCAGCGCGCCGATGGCCAGCCTGAGCCAGGTCACCGCACCCAGCCACAGCACCACGCTCAGCCAGGCGCTCATCACCGCGAAATACATCGCTCCGGTCGCCGTGAGGAAAACGAGGCCCAGCACCCACATCCGACGGCTGTCCTCGACGCCCAGCAGGAGGCCGATCAGCAGCGCCAGAACCCACATCGCGCAGGGGTTGAAGCCGTCGATGCCGCCCAGAACCACGGTGAGGACCGGCAGAGACAGGTTGCGCAGCGACAGCTCGCCCAGCCAGGGCAGGGACACGGTTTCGGGCAGGCCCTCGGCTTGGGCGGCGCCGGCCCGGTCCTGGATTGGCGCTGTATCGTTCCGGTCCTGGCGCAACTCCGCCACCACGTCGCGGCAGGGCCCGGCGCGACAGGCCCGGATCATCTCGCCGTAGCGTCGGTCCGTCTCGGGGCCGCCATAGCCGATGTGATGGCGGTCGCCGATCACCACCAGCGGCACTGCCGGCCGGGTGATGCCGAAGGCCGCCACGGTTCTCTCAAAGAGCGCGTTGTTGTGCGCCGAGGGGCCCAGTTCGATGGCGTCGATCGCGAGGGCGCGGTCGGTCTCGCGCATCTTCGACAGGGCGCCGCGCGCTCGGCTGCAATAGGGGCACCCTTCCTGCCAGAAGATGTGCACCGTCACCTCCTGCGCGGCGGCCGGGCGCGAGGTGGCCGGGACCAGAAGGCAGGCGGCGAGCAGCATCGCCATCAGCAGCCTTGCCGCGATGCCTTGGGCGGAAGCGGGCATTCGTCACCTTGTCGCAACGGTTTACCGGGTCGGAACGCCATCTGATAGCGCATCGTGGCGGGAACCGTCATTGATCCGCGTCAAGCCCGTTTCGGGGCTTTGCAATTCCCGCCCCGCGCGGTCTAATCTCCGTCGGACACCATGGCGGAGACCCCGATGCAGTCGGTCAAGGACCAGTACGAA
>JAUIBJ010000607.1 GCA_030428025.1 Alphaproteobacteria bacterium | reverse complement strand
GTTGCCCTCGTCGAACTCGATCCGCGTGCTTTCGTCATTGGGCACGAAGGGGTTGCTGCCGCCGGTCCAGGCCAGCTGCACCACCGGTTCGATGACGTGGGTAACGCCGATGGAGGTGGATTTCAGAAGCGGCCAGCGCAGTTCCAGATCGATGGACGGAGAGACCTCTGTCGCCCAGGACACGGCCGTCAGCCCTGCCTGACGGACCTCGAAGGCGTCCATCGCCAGCCCCGTGCGCAGATGGGTCAGGACCCCGCCCGGCAGGGTCCAGCCGCGGTGCCAGTCGGCGCTGAGCGTCAGCCGGCCGATATCGCGCCCGTCGGCCCAGACGTCGAAATCGGGCCCGTCGGTGGCCAGCGTCGAGGAACGTATATGCGAATGCGCCAGCATCCCCAGCCGGATCTCGCCGCCAAGGGCGGCGGGATGAAGGCGGTGTTCGTATTCCGCATTGCCCACCAGTGTGGGCAGGGTGCTGTTGGACTCGCGCACGCCCGGCGCCGGCACCCGGAAGCCGAGGCTGTTGAAATAGGTGATGGCGCCCCGCACATAGGCGTCGCGCCGGGCTCGTTCGATCGAGATTTCGCTGTCGAGCCGGTCCTTCTCGGAATAGCCGTATTCCAGAAGATAGGTGTCGTCGTTCACCGCCTCGATGTCGAAGCGCAGCGTGTAGTCGCCCAACACCGTGAACTCGCCCTGCCCGAACAGATAGCCCCGGCGGCTGCGCGTGCCCACGTCGTCATTCGAGACGGCACCGTCGAACTGCATCCGGCCGTTGCGGAAGGCCTGGCGATAGCGCAGTTCCAGTGTCCGGCTCTTGGTGGTCAGGAAGGGGGTGACGGTCAGGTCCTTGTGATCGCCCAGCCGGATGAAATAGGGCACCCGTACCCCGGTGCCCAGCAGCGAGGAATTGTAGAGCGAGGGCACCAGAAAGCCCGTGGCGCGTTCCAGCGTCGGGTCGGGCAGGCGCAGGCGCGGCAGATAGAAGATCGGCGTGTCCATCACCCGGAACTGCGCATCCTCGAAATAGAGCTGCTTTTCCTGGCTGTCGTGGATCACCCGCCGCGCCCGGATCTGCCAGAGCGGCGGCCGCCCGGTCTCGCAGACCCGGCAGGAGGTGACCGAGACCTTGACCAGCTGGTTGAAGCGGCCGCCCGAACGGTTCATCTCGCTTGCCGCCAGCTGCACGTGATCGCCCATCACGATCCGCGCGCCGCGCAGGATGCCGTTCCGCAGATCCTGGTCGATCTCGCCGGAATTGGCCAGGATCAGCGTCTCCTCGCCCTCGTGAATCACGATCGGTCCGGTCAGGATCAGGCGATCCTCGCGCCGGTCGTAGACGATCCCCTCGGCCTGCAGGCGGCGGCCGTCATAGATCGCCTCGACATTGCCGGTGGCAACCAGTCGCTCGTTGCCTTCCATATAGACATCGTCGGCGACCAGCACAGCCGGCGGCGGCGCGGCCCCCTGCGCGCGCAGGGGCACGGGCCCCAGAAGCGCGAGGCCCGCCAAGAACAGCCATATGATTTCCCCCAGCCTCATCCGTCTTCCATATGCAAAAGGATGCCGGTCGCCAATAAAAACGATGCCACAGGAGGGGCCCATGCGGCAAGATGTATGGGGATTTCTCCGTTTTCCCCCAAAATCTGCGCAAAATTGCGGATGTAATGCAGTCCAAATCCCAGCAGAACCGCCGACAGAACCGACAGCCCGGTGTTGGACAGCCGGGCATGCCGCATGGTGAAGGCGGCCGAGATCATCACCAGTGCCATCAGGAAAAGCGGACGCGCCAGCTCCATCTGGTACCACATCGCATAGCGCCTTGCGGAAAAGCCCGCCTGTTCGAGCTGACCGATGAATTCGGGAAGGTCCCAGATCGGGATGTATTCGGGGCGGCCGAAACTGTCGACGATTCGGTCCTGCGTCAGCGCCGAGGTCAGGCGCATCTGGTCGGCCTCGGTGGCATGGGCCTCGGGGTTGTCGCCGCGGGTGAGATCCCAGACCTTCACGTCATAGAGCATCCATTCGCCCTTGGTCAGCCGCGCGGCGGCGGCCTTGACCCGCTTGGCAGGTTCCCCGTTGGGGGCGAAATCGAGGAAGGTCGTATCGAACAGCACCGACAGGTCGGAACTGGCGCGTTCGGCATGTATGACGGTCTGGCCCTCGGGGCTGCCCTGGCGCAGCCAGAGCCCCTCGGCCGCGATCACCAGAATCGCCGCGCCGCCGCCCACATGGCTGTTGATCAGGTCGTTGTAGCGCTTGGCCGATGCGGCGACGATCGGGTTCAGCATGGTGACCGAGATCAGGCCGATCAGCGCCGCCACCGCCACCGGCGCCAGCAGGGTGCGCAGAGCCGAGCGCCCCGCCGCCCGCACCACCACCAGTTCCGACGACCGTGCCAGCCGGATGAACAGGGCCACCGTGGCCAGCACCACCACCAGCGGCAGGATCTCGTAATTGTCCGACGGCACGTTCAAAAGCACGATTTCCAGCACGCTGCCGAAGGGCAGATTGGGAAAATCCTGCAGTTTGTCGACCAGGTCGATCAGCGCCAGCAGCACCAGGAAGATGGAGAAGATCAGCGCGAAGGACCAGAAGAACTTGCGCGCGAAATAGCCGTAGAGGATCATGTCGCCCCCCCTTCCGCCCGCCGACGCGGCCAGAGTCTGCGCAGAAGTCCCGGCCGCGCGGCGATATAGAGCAGCGCCAAAGCGGTGGCAAAGCCCACCGCCGAGGGCACGTACATCAGCGGCCAGGCGGCCGCGTTCGACAGCACGATGCCGGTGACGCTGCCCTCGATCAGCTTGACGCCCACAAGAATCAGGAAGGCCAGCCCGATCTGCCACCACACGCCGAAGCGGCTGAAACTGCCCAGAAGCAGCGCGGCAAAGCCGATCAGCGCCGCCACGATGCACATCAGCGCCTGGGCGAAGCGGTTGTGCAGGGCGAATTGCAGCTCGCCCGCGGTGGCGCCCGTGCGCTCCATCACCGCGTCGGCCCGCAGAATGAGATCCGCCGTATGGGCGAATTCCACCTTGTTCAGGCTGCCGG
>JAUIBJ010000021.1 GCA_030428025.1 Alphaproteobacteria bacterium | reverse complement strand
TTCTTTGCCCTGCCCGCCGCCCCCGGCGTGGGTTACAAGCCGCAGCATTTCCGCGACATCATCGCCGATGCAACGCCGGTGGGCTGGCTGGAAATCCATGCCGAGAACTACATGGGAGATGGCGGCCGGCCGCTGGCGCAACTGCGCCATCTGGCGCAGGACTTCCCCATTTCCGTGCACGGCGTGGGCCTTTCCATCGGCGGCGAGGGCCGGCTCGACCCCGACCATCTGGCGCGGCTGAAACATCTCTGCGGCTGGCTCGACCCGGCCAGTTTTTCCGAACATCTCGCCTGGTCGACCCATGACAGCCATTTCCTGAACGACCTGCTTCCCCTGCCCTACACCGAGGCCACGCTTTCCCGTGTCGCCGACCATATCGACGAAGTGCAGGAAGTGCTGGGCCGGCCGATGCTGCTGGAAAACCCCTCCAGCTATCTGGCCTTCGACGAAAGCACATACGCCGAACCCCAGTTTCTGGGTGAGGTGGCGCAACGCACCGGCTGCGGCCTGCTGCTGGATGTCAACAACGTCTTCGTCTCCGCCACCAACCTGCAAATCGACGCGCGCGCCTATATCGACGCCTTCCCGCTGGCCCGCGTGGGCGAGATTCATCTGGGCGGCCATCACGAGGACGCGGACGACCACGGTGCGCCCCTGCTGATCGACAGCCATGGCGCCGAGGTGGCCGATCCGGTCTGGACGCTGCTGGACTACACGCTCGACCGGTCCGGCCCGAGACCGATCCTGATCGAATGGGACGCCGATGTGCCCGACTGGCCGGTTCTGGCAGAGGAGGCAAACCGCGCCAAGACCGCGCTTGCCAAGGTGACTGCATGAGCGTATCGCAGACCACATTCCACGACGCGCTGTTAGATGCCGCGCGCCCGGTGCCCGAGGGCCTTTCCGACGGGCAGGGCCGCCCGGCCGGGCGCCGCTTCGCCGTTTACCGCAACAACGTGGCCGCCAGCCTGACCGAGGCGCTGGAGGAAAGCTTTCCTGCCATCGCCAAACTGATCGGGCCCGAGAATTTCCGGAAGGTGGCGGGCGTGTTCCTGCGCCGCCACCCGCCCGAGACACCGATGCTGGCGCAATACGGCGCGGGCTTCGCCGAATTCCTCGAAGGCTTCGCACCGCTTCGGCATCTGGGCTACCTGCCCGACGTGGCTCGGCTCGAACAGGCCCGCCGCCGCGCCTATCACGCGGCCGATGCCGACCCTGCCGACCCGGCGATGCTGCAGACCCTGCCGCCCGACCAGCTGGCCGAGACATGCTTCGGCCTCGCCCCGGCGACGGAACTGGTGCCCTCGCGCTGGCCCATCCACGCCATATGGGCCTTCAACATGGTCGAGGGCGCCCCCAAGCCGCAGCCAGGGCCGCAAACCGTTCTGATCACACGGCCGGATTTCGACCCCGAACTCGCCCCTGTCGCCCCCGGCACCGCCGCCTTCGTTGCCACCCTGCGGGCGGGGCAGCCGTTGGGCGCGGCCCATGAGGCCGCCACAGTTGCCGACCCGGATTTCGACCTCTCGCAGGCGCTCGCGCTGCTTCTCGGCGCCAAAGCCATCACCTCGATAAGGACCGGAGACCCCCGCCCATGATGACCCTTGTTTCGCTGCACAACGCCATTTTTTCCCGTGTCGAACGCGCCGACTGGATCTTGCCGACGCTGGCACGGCTGCTCTTTGCCGCCATCCTTCTGGTGTATTTCTGGAAGTCCGGGCTTACCAAGCTGGGCGACGGCGTCCTCGGCCTCTTCCGGCCTGCCGTGGGCGCCTATGCCCAAATCTTTCCGCAGGCAACCGAGGCGGTGACCTACGATATCGGCCAGTTGTCGCTGGCTCATCATCTGGTGGTTCTGGCAGGCACATGGGCAGAGTTCATCCTGCCCGTGCTGATCCTTCTGGGGCTGGCATCGCGGTTGGCGGCGATCGGGATGATCGGCTTCGTCACGGTGCAATCGCTGACCGACCTCTATGGTCATGGTGCCATCGAGGAAGCGCGCACGCTGGGCGCCTGGTTCGACAATGCGCCGGATGCGATCATCCTCGATCAGCGCGCGCTATGGGTGTTCCTGCTGCTGGTGATCGTGGTCAAGGGCGGGGGGCCGCTGTCGTTCGACCGGCTGCTGGCCCGGCGCGCCCCGCAGCGGGAACTGGCCCAACCGGCCTGACGCGCAGCCCTCACGTCCGGCGACACCGGCGGCGGACGAGCGCCTGCCTTCCCCTCGGCAGGCGCTCGCAGCGTGTCTTTCGGGTGGAACATCGAAACTCTGGGGGGATGACGGCGCGGATGAACCCGGCCGGGAAAGATGCCCGCTCAGGCTGACGCTCGCCCGGACGCGAGGGTCAACAGGAAACTCTCCCAAGCTGTGAAAAGGAACTGGCGCGCCCCTCTGCCGTCAGAAATGCGCCTTGGGCTCGTCGGGTTTTCCGGCCGCGATCGCCAGAAGGCCGCCAAGGCCGGTCATGCCGATCGGGAACATGGTGAAGACCCCGAAATCGAAGGCGTAAAGCATCAATCCGGCCGAGACCAGCATCAAGACCCCGCCCCAGAGAGCCCTTGCCCGCGCCATTGCACCCCCGGCAATGGCCAAAAGCGGCGCGAAGAAGCTGACCCCCCGGATCAGGCCCACCCGATCCACCTGATGGGCCAGGCCCTCGATTTCGCCATACTGGTCGATGAATTCGGTATAGCCATAGCTGACGAAGCCCACGATCAGGGCCAGAAGCCCGCCGATGATACCGAGCATGAGTGCAGCGTTGCGCATGTCCGTCCTCCGGTGGTTTTCCGGCAGATAAGCCCTGCCGCCAACTTATCCAAGAAGCGCCGCCTGAACGTCGGGCCCCCAGCCCAGATGCATCTCCGCGCCATCGACGATCAGTGGTCGCTTCATCAGCGTCGGATGCTCGGTCAGAAGCGCCAGCGGGTCGCGGGCCCGCGCCCCGGCGTCGAGCCCCCGCCAGGTGGTCGACCGCGTGTTGAGCAGACCGGCACCGAAAACCCCGTAGGCCCGGGCCAGAATCTCCTTCGGCACGCCATCGGCGCGGACATCGCGAAACTGCGCCTGCCCCAGCGCCTTCAGTGCCTTGCGGCAGGTATCGCAACTCTTCAATCCGTAAACGACCATCTCTCCCCCGTTTTCCGCTCTCTTACCCCGCCCCTGAGCAAAGATCACGTCAGTTTTGCTTGCTTTTTACATTGCCGATGCAATCATCGGTTCGTCACGTTGACTGTCAGCCTTCGCCTGGCGTGGCAGGGTCTGCTTGGCCAACGTGTCGCATGGCCCGGCATGACCCGGGGAAGTGAAGACATGAAGGAGATACGGAATGCCGACCGGCACCGTAAAATGGTTCAACACCACCAAAGGCTACGGGTTCATCGCCCCCGACGAAGGCGGCAAGGACGTGTTCGTTCACATTTCCGCCGTCGAACGCTCCGGCCTGACCGGGCTCGCCGACAACCAGAAGGTCGGCTATGAATTGCAGGAGGGGCGCGACGGGCGCCAACTGGCAGGCGATTTGAAACTGCTCTGATCCCGGCACAAAAGCTTTCAGGCTCGAGCCTGAATCAGGTTGAAGCCGAAAGGCAGTGCAACATTAGACGTTTCGCTGCTCTTCGCGAAATTCCCTCGGTCAGGGTTTTCGCGAACATGTAAGGTGCGGAGCGTTGCGCGGAAGATCGGTCAGGCCGGGTTTTCGGCCTGCACCGCTTCCCAGTTCTCGCCCATCGCAACGATGCAGGAGGTGCCGCTCGCATAGTGCACGACCAGCGTCCAGTCGCCGCGATCGTCGGTCCAGACCTGCATGACCTGTTCGGGCCCGCGCGTGCCCCAGCTGTGCAGCCGCTCGCCGAACTGGTGCGACAGCTTTTGCGTCATCTTGTGGGTGGGGGCGCAGATGACCTCGGCAATGGGCGAGGCGGCGGCGGGACCGGAGGCGATAATCATCGAAAGGGCCATAAGGCGGCGCATGGGGGCGCTCCGTCAGTGACTGCTCTGAGGCAAGTGTAACAGATTCATGACGCCATTGTATATACCTTATATATACAAAAACATGCAGGGGCCGTTACCGGCCCCCGCTGGCCCGCGCGACGGCGGCCTCAGTTGCAGCCTTTGACGCCCTCGGGGCAGTTCGAATACCGGGGGGTATAGGTCGCCCGCTGCACCGGGTGCTTCTTCATGTAATACCAGGTGACGTTCGTGTTGGGCTGGCCGCAGCAGATCGCCCCGTTGATGGTGACCGGCTGCAACCCGGCGGGGCAGTAGTTCGCGTTGGTCGGCACCGGGTACAGCCGGGCTTCCTGGGCGTGCGCCGACAAAGCGGTCAGCGCGGCCAGCGCGGCGGTTGTGAGAGAGAGGGGAATGCGCATATGATCCTCGTTTCGTTGAACAGCCTTTGGAGATCCCTGGGGGGATCGTACCGGCTGCTGCGGTTCTGTCAAAGTTTTTTCAGGGGAAACAGTGTGTTTCGGGGGAAGGTGGGGGCTCGTCCCACACCGATCTCACGGCGGTTCCGGGAAACCGGGCCGCGCCCGACCCTGGGTGGGCGCAAATCCCCTCCGGTCAGCTTGGTCACTCCAAAGCAGGTCCGCCGCGCCTGTTGCGGATGACATCGCCAAGGCGCCCTCCCGGGGGGAGGGTCGGGCGCGGTCCGGCGATGCCGCCGGGCGGGTCGGTTAGGTGGAAACGACTCGTTGCCTCACCCCCACAACGCCTCGAACTCCCGCCACTCCCCCTTGGACATGCCGGAGGTCTCCTGCGTCACCGTCTCCCCCTTCAGCATCCGCCGCACGCAGTCAAGAGCGGTCGCCGACAACGTCGCACCCCCCATCCGGTAATCCTCGAAGGCGCGGAAGGCAAACGGCACCCAGTCGGCCACCAGCTTGCAGATCTCCTCGGCATAGACGCGGATCTCGTATTGCGCGTGCGCATCCGCGCGCAGGCGCAGGAAATGCAGCAGGTTGTGCAGGTCGGTTTTCCAGTACCATTGCGTATAGATGTTGGCGGGGAGGTTCATCCTCGCCAGTTCGCGCGCCAGCCCCGCCTGACCCTCCTGGCCGATCATTTCCTCGTAATGGTCGTAGGCGCGCGTCGAATCCGCCTTGAGGTATTCCAGCACGCGCTGCGCCTCCGCCCCCTCCAGCGCCGCGCCCCGGCCCTGGTTGTTGACCGCCGACTGTGCCGCCAGATGCTCGGGCGCGGGGATGTAGAATTCGCGGTCGAGAATCGAGTAGCGGGCGGAGTATTCGTTGACGTTGGCGGTGCGGTGCCGGATCCACTGGCGGGCCACGAAGACCGGCAGCTTCACATGCAGCTTGATCTCGCACATCTCGAAGGGCGTGGAATGCCAGTGCCGCATCAGATAACGGATCAGCCCCTCGTCGTTCTGCACCGATTTGGTGCCGCGTCCGTAACTCACCCTCGCGGCCTGACAGATGGCGGCATCGTCGCCCATATAGTCGATCACCCGGACGAAACCGTGATCGAGCACCGGATGGGCCGTGTAGAGATGCTGCTCCATCCCCTCGGCCACGGTGCGGAGGGTTTGCGTGGGCGTGCGGCGCTGCGCGTCGATTTCGGCCTGCTGTTCGGGGCTGAGGGGCATGGGCGCGGTCCTTTCCACAAGGGTGAGTCGCCCCCAACTATATCTTGAGGGCGCGGCGCGAGAAACTTCAATATCGGGTATAGGCGTGACTGCAACACCGGCGATTTTCCCGGATTCCGGGTGAAGGAAAGCATTGACTTCGCCCCCTAATCCTCTGATTTTCATTTCAAAAGACAAAAACACTGATTGAGGCAGTGAGCAGCATGAAACAGACAGTGGCAAGCCTGCTGGTTTGCGCCCTTCTTGCGGCGTGCACGACAGGCAGCAATCCGTTCGCGGACAACCCCGAAACCACGGATGACGGTACCGGAACCGGCACCGACACAGGGGACGGCACCGGGACGGATACCGGCAGCGGAACCACCACGATCGACACCACGGTCTCCGTACCCACGGCGATCGCCGGAAATGTCACCGGCGTCACCTTCGACTCGGCGAACGGCACGCTGACGGTGGAGGGGGTCAATCTCGACGACGTGCCCTTTACCGCGGTCTACCGGCGTGCGCCCGCGCTCGACCAGGACGGCTATCTCGCCTTCACCGTGCAGGAAGATCCGCTTGACCGGCACTACACCGCCTATACGCGCGAGAGCACCGACGGGAGTGTCCGGGCAACGGCCGTTTCAAGCGCCGGCCCGCGCAACCGCTCGCTGATGGGCGCGCATTTCGAGCGCGACGGCGCCTACGATCCGCCCGAGGTGACCGAGGATACCGGTCTTGTCACCTATGCCGGCCGTTACGTGGCCGTGACCAACGTGGGCGACGTGAACGGCTCCGACCTGCTGCCCACGCCGGTCACCGATCCCGAGCTTCTGGTGCCGCAGGCGCTGATCATCCATGGCGACGCCTTTATCAACGCCGATTTCGCCGACAACTCGGTCGAGGGCAACATCTATAACCGGGAACTGCTCGACACCAATCTCAACGTGATCTCGGACCTGCCGTCCATCGTGCTGGTCGTCACCGATATCGAGGCCAACGGCTCCTTCGAAGGGACGGTGGAATACGACACCCGCGATCCGCTCTCGGGCACCACGACCAATACCGTGATCGGCAGCTATGCCGGCGTCTTCGGCGGCACCGATGCCAGCAGCGTGGCCGGGGCGGTGGAACTGGACCAGTTCGACGGCGTCGACGACAATCTCGGTCTGGAAACGGAACTGGAAAGCGGCGTCTTCGTGCTCGACCGCTGCGGCACGGCCGGCGCCTCGCCCATCTGCGGCAACGTCAATCCCGATGTCGGCTCGCCATAGGGCCGCACGAGTTCTGGCGCTCTGCCTGGCGGGGCTGGGCTGCCTGACCGGGGCCGCGCCGGCCCCGGCGGCGGACGAGCCCGGCGCGAGCGAGGCGGTGCGCCTGTCGCTGCCCCAGGCCCGCGCACTGGCACAGATGGCCCTGCAGAAGGGCCAGCCGAAGACCGCCTATGCGTTGACCGAAGGTCTGCTGAAGGCCGATCCCGAAAGCGGTCATGCCCATTTCCTTCAGGCCAGCGCGCTGGGGCAGCTCAAGCAGTACCGGACCGGACGGAAAGCGGCGGCCCGCGCCTTCCGCACGGCGCGGACGGATGTGCAGCGTTTCGAAGCGGCGAAACTCGCGGCCGAGCTGTCCTTCGCCGGAGAGCAGCCGACCGTGTCGCAGTTCTGGCTTCGGCGCACCGTGCACTACGCCCCCACCGAGGAAATGCGGGCGAAATACGTCAACGCCTTCCGCAACGTCCGTCACGCCAACCCGCTGAGCTTCGACCTGCGCTTTTCGATCAACCCGTCCGACAATGTCAACAACGGCTCCAACAGCCCCTACAACCTGATCGAGGGCTCGCCGCTCATCGGCACGCTCAGCCCCAGCGCCCGTGCAATCAGCGGTGTGGTGGCAAAGACCGACATGCTTGCCGCCTACCGCTTTCGCGAAGGCGAGGGCTACGAAACCCACATTTCCGGCAGGCTGCTGTCGCGCGAGGTTCGGTTCAACAACCCGGCGCCGGGGATCAGCGGCAGCGACATCTCCTCGCTGCGGGCGCAGGTGGGGCTGCGCCACCTCTGGGCACCGAACGAGAGCGGCTACTGGCGCTTCGACGTCTTCGGGGGGCGGGCGTGGTACGGGCGGTCTCCCTACTACGATTTCGCCGGAATCGGCGTGCGGCGGGTGCAGAATCTGGGCGAGGATCTGCGCCTGAGCTTCGGCACCGAGGTGGAAGCGCAGATCGACAAGACCGTGCCCAAGGCCGACGCCACCGCCTATTCCGCCTTCGCCGGGCTGTCCTATGCCCTTGACGGGGCGGGCGAGTTCGGCGCGCATCTGCAGTTCCGCGAGATCGACAGCGACGGCACCAACCGCGCCTCACAGCAATGGACGGCCATGATCAGCTACACGCTGGGACGCGAGATCGGCCCGGCCGAGATCAGCGTATCGGTCGGCCACTCGACGCTGGATTACGATCAGTACTGGGTGATCCTGCCCGTCCCCGGCGGCCGGATCGACGAGTCGTGGTTCGGCGGCGTCACCGCCACCTTCACCGGTTACAGCTATATGGGGTTTGTGCCGGAGGTGACGCTCAATGCCGAAAAGAGCCGGTCGAACATCAGCCGCTTCAACGTCGACCAGACCAGTATTTCCTTCGGCATCCGCTCGGAATTCTGAGCCGTCCGCGGCCCTTCCGTCTCGACACCCGCGTCAGGGGCCTTATCCTTCCGCTCACAAACAACGCAAGGAGGCACGCATGCGGGTGCGGTATCTGCACACGATGGTCCGGGTTAAGGATCTCGAGGCATCGATGAAATTCTACGGTTTGCTCGGCCTGAAGGAGACCCGGCGCTGGGACAACGATCAGGGCCGGTTCACACTGGTCTTCATGGCCCCCGAGGGGCAGGAGGAGTGCCCCGTCGAGCTGACCCATAACTGGGACGGCGACGAGGGGCTGCCCAGCGACAGCCGCCATTTCGGCCATCTGGCCTATTCGGTCGAGAACATCTACGACATGTGTCGGCACCTGATGGACAATGGCGTGACCATCAACCGGCCCCCGCGCGACGGGCGCATGGCCTTCGTGCGCAGCCCCGACAACATTTCGGTGGAACTGCTGCAGGAGGGCGAGGCGCTGGAGCCGGCCGAACCCTGGGCCAGCATGGAAAACACGGGCCATTGGTAAGGCTGGCCGCCCTCCTGGCCGTTTGCCTCTGGGGGGCGGCCGCGACGGCGCAGGCGGGCTGCCGTCTGGCGCTGGTGCTCGCGCTCGATGTCTCCTCCTCGGTCGATGCCGGGGAATACGAACTGCAGCGTCAGGGCGTCGCCGCGGCGCTCGACGCCGAGGAGGTGCGCCACGCAATCCTGCGGGGCGGGCCGGGCCATGTGGCGCTGGCGGTCTATGAATGGAGCGGCTTTCACCAGCACAAGCTGCAACTCGACTGGACCGTGCTTTCCGACGATGCCGCGATCGACCGGGCGGTGGCGGCGCTGGCGGCGATGAAGCGCAGCCACGCGGATTTTCCTACCTCCCTCGGTCCCGCGCTCGGCTATGGCGCCACGCTGCTGGAGCGCGGGCCCGACTGCCTGCGGCGGGTGATCGACGTCTCGGGCGACGGGGTGAACAACTACCGCTACGGCCCGCAGGAGGCCTATCGGCATTTCCCGCTCGAGGGGGTCACGGTAAACGGTCTGGTGATCCTCGGCGAAGATCCCGCAGTGCTGGCCTATTACGGGGCGGAGGTGCTGCACGGCGCCGGCGCCTTTCTGGTGGTGGCCGGCGGCTTCGACGAGTTCCGCGAGGCGATGACCCGCAAGCTCTACCGTGAGGTCAACGATTTCGTTCTGGGCCGCCGGGCGCCCTCGGGCGGGCTGCGGCGGCCCCAGGGATGAAGTGGCGGAGCGTCCTTGTCGCGGTGCTCCTCGGGCTGGCGGCGGCCCCCGTCCCGGCGCTGGCCGACTGCCGGCAGGCGCTGGCGCTGGGGCTCGACGTGTCGGGTTCGGTGGACAAGTGGGAATACCGGTTGCAGCTTGACGGGCTGGCCGCCGCCCTGACCGACCGGCAGGTACAGGCCGCCTTTCTGGATTTTCCCGAAACGCCCGTGCGGCTGATGGTCTTCGAATGGAGCGCCGAGGCCCACCAGCGCCAGATCGTCGGCTGGACCGACATCGTCAGTACCGCCCAGCTGTCCCGGATCGCGCAGCGCCTGCGCGACACCCGTTCGGTTCCGGTCGCGAACCCCTCAACGGCGATCGGGGCGGCGATGCTCTATGGCGCCGCAGAGCTGCGGACGCAGGAGAAATGCTGGCAGAAGACGCTCGACATCTCCGGCGACGGGCCGGCCAATGTGGGCCGCCATCCCCGACTGATCGACGCGGCTGAAACCGGCGGCGTGGTGATCAACGGGCTGGTGATCGGGCCGGACGGGCCCACCAACACCACCAAGAACCGGACAAACGTCAAATCCCTGATGGCCTATTACGAAAGCCATGTGATCCGCGGGCCCGGCGCCTTCGTCGAGGCGGCGCTGGATTACGAGGATTTCGCCCGCGCCATCCGCCGCAAGCTGATCCGCGAGTTGCAGCCGGCGGCCGTCTCGCGACAGGCGGGGGGATCAGTAGATATAGCGGATCTGGTCGGTCCAGTAGCGCTCGACCCGGCGCAGTGAGGCGTTGATCTGGTCGATACCGTCGGCTCCCAGAACGCCCCTGCTCTGCAAGGCCTCGGCATGGCTGGAAAAGAGCCGCGCGACGATGTCGCGGATGCCCCGTCCCTTCTCTGTCAGACGCACGCGCACCGAGCGGCGGTCGATCTCGCAGCGCTGATGATGCATGTAGCCCATCTCGACCAGCTTCTTGAGGTTGTAGCTGACATTGCTGCCCTGGTAATAGCCGCGCGTCTTCAACTCGCCCGCCGTCACCTCGTTGTCGCCGATGTTGAACAGCAAAAGCGCCTGCACGGCGTTGATCTCGAGCACGCCCAGCCGCTCGAACTCGTCCTTGATCACGTCGAGCAGCAGGCGGTGGAGACGTTCGACGAGCGCCAGCGAATCGAGATAGCCCGACATGAAGCTCTGCTGCTCGGCGGACAGCACAGGGGGGTTATGCAAACTCATTCTCTTCTCCGTGCAAGACTGCTCGGGGAAGGTGATAGCGTGCAAAAGCCCAAAATTGCGTAAATGCTGCCGAGGCCGCTAAAATCCTATTCAGTTCGTCCCGCCGCGATGGCGGCGATCCGCGCCAAGAGGTCCGAATAGCGTTCGGGCGCCGGAGCCTGGCCGGTCACCCACTGGTAGAGGTCCTGATCGTTTTCCGACAAGAGCAGATCGTAGAGCGCAAGCTCGCCGTCATTCATGCGGCCCAGACACGCCTCTGCGAAGCGGCCAAGGATGATGTCCATCTCCTTGATGCCGCGGCGCATAGACCGCATACGCAGCCGCTTGAGGCGATGCTCGGCCGTTTCAGCCAGTCCGGCAGCCTCAGGCAACCGCTTCCTCTTTGAGCTGGGCGCGAAGGCTCTTTTCCAGCCGGCCCAGCCGGTCTGCCGACAGCGCCATCTGCGCGCGGATGTCGCGAATCTCGGTAAGAAGCTCGTTGACGTCCGAGGACAGTTCGACCGCATCCCCCGGCGCGTCGGGGCCCTGGCCCTCGCCGCTCAGCAGCCACAGCAGCGACACGTTCAGCAGCCCCGCCATCATCGACAGCTTGTTGGCGCGCGGCTCGCTGAGGTCGTCTTCCCATGCTTTCAGCGTCTTCAGCTTGACACCCAGACGCTTGGCAAGGTCCGTCTGGCTCATTCCGGCCTGTTCGCGCGCGCCGGCGACGCGGTCGCCAAAGGTGGTTGCGTTCGGGTCGTACCAGCCATCCTTGGTCTGGGCATTCATGGGAAATCCTTTCGTGATGATCTTTCACAAGATGTCTTTACAACCGGCTCTCGCTCCGGTTTGACATTCAATGGCTCGAAATATCACTATAGGGCGTTCCGCCGCCCTTTCCAACCGGAGCGCAGCATGAATCCTCTTTCCGCGACACTTTCCCGCGTCAAACCCTCGCCCACCATGGCCATCTCGACCCTCGCGCAGGAGTTGAAGGCCGCCGGCCGCGACGTGATCGGCCTGAGCCAGGGCGAGCCGGATTTCGACACGCCGGAAAACATCCGCGCCGCCGGCATCCGCGCCATCGAGGAGGGCAAGACCCGCTATACCGCAGCCGACGGCATCATCGAACTGAAAGAGGCCGTCTGCGCCAAGTTCAAACGCGACAACGCGCTCGACTATGCGCCGAAACAGATCAGCGTCGGCACGGGAGGCAAGCAGATCCTTTACAACGCGCTGATGGCCACGCTGAACCCCGGCGACGAGGTGATCATCCCCGCCCCCTACTGGGTCAGCTATCCCGACATGGTGCTGCTGGCGGGAGGCGAGCCGGTCTTCGTGGAGGCTGGGATCGAGACGGGTTTCAAGCTGACTCCCGAGGCGCTGGAGGCCGCGATCACGCCGAAAACCCGCTGGTTCATCTTCAATTCGCCCTCCAACCCCACCGGCGCAGGCTATGCATGGGACGAACTGAAGGCGCTCACGGACGTGCTGATGCGGCACCCTCATGTCTGGGTGCTCACAGACGACATGTACGAGCATCTGGCCTATGACGGGTTCGTGTTCTGCACCCCGGCGCAGGTCGAGCCCGGCCTCTATGACCGCACGCTGACCTGCAACGGGGTGTCGAAGGCCTATGCGATGACCGGCTGGCGGATCGGCTATGCCGGCGGGCCAGAGGTGCTGATCGGCGGTATGCGCAAGATCCAGTCGCAATCCACCTCCAACCCCTGCACGATAAGCCAGTGGGCCGCCGTCGAGGCCCTGACCGGCACGCAGGAGTTCATCCCCGCCAACAACGCCGTCTTCAAGCGGCGCCGCGATCTGGTGCTGGACGGGTTGCGCGCCATCGACGGCATCGACTGCCCGACGCCCGAGGGGGCCTTCTATGTCTACCCTTCCATCGCCGGACTGATCGGCAAGACCTCGAAGGGCGGCGCGCGGATCGACAGCGACGAGGTCTTTGCCACCGCGCTTCTGGAAGAGGCCGGCGTGGCGGTGGTCTTCGGCGCGGCATTTGGGCTTTCCCCAGCCTTCCGCGTCAGCTACGCTACGTCCGACGAGGCCCTGAAAGAGGCCTGCACGCGGATCGCGGAGTTCTGCGCCGCGCTGACGTGAACGAGGGGCGATGTCTGACGACCTGCCGGAATTCTACTTTCGGGTGCGCGACAATGGCGCCTTCGTCTTCCGGGTCGATACCGAGAACCGGCAGCGCCGGATCGAGTTGGACCAGATCGCCGTGGTCAACATCCGTAACGGCCAGATCAAGCCGCATGGCGATCACGAGTTGATCGAGTCCGAACTGGCCGTCATTCAGGAGTGGATGGCGGAACGGTTGGAAATCCTCGCCCATCGCGACATGGACGACATCCACCGTGCGGTGGATTACCTCAACACCACCACCCACTGGGCGCAATCCAAGGCCAGCGACGACCAGCTCGAACAGATCACCGATGCGCTGTTGCTGGCGATGCACGACCTGCGCTCGGTGCTGGTGCGGAAAAAGGCCGAGCGGCTAATCAAGGAAAAGCAGGGCTGAAATCCCGGCCCACGCCACGAACGCGTCAGGGTCAGATCATGGCGAACATCATTTCCCTTTCCGAAGCCGACACGGCGTCAAAATATTTCCCGGACGAGAAGGTCTGGTGGCGCGGCCGACTGGCGCTCGGTACGAAGCAGGAGTTGTGCTGGGTCAAGTACGACCCCGGCAGCACCTATCCGATGCATTCCCACCCTTACGAACAGGTCAGCGTGGTCGTCCAGGGGCGTCTGCGCCTGACGGTGGGCGCGGAGACGCGCGAGGTGGGGCCCGGCGACATGTGGTTCGCACCGGCCGACATGCCGCATGGCGGAGAAATCCTGGGGGACGAGCCGGTGATCTTCGTCGACGTCTATGCGCCGCCCAGTGCCGGGGACGACACGGACGTGACCTATTACTGACGCGGTCGTTCGCCGCGCCCGGGCGGTGCCAAACGCTCTTGCGGTCTCAGCGCCGCCGGGCCACCGCCAGCATCGCCGGAAACGGCGCGCGCCATCCCTCGCCATTGGCGAACCGCTCGCGCACGGACTGGGCGATACCGGCCTTGATGGCGCGGAGGTTCGCCTCGGGTTGACGGGTCAGAAGATGACCCGCACGCGGGGTGCCGGTCCGGAAGATCTCGGCCAGATCGGCGGGGTCGCCCAAATCCCAGTGGCAGGGCACCGTCTCCATCTCCTCAAGCGTCAGGCCCGCGCCGTCGAACAACTCCCGCGCGGAACTCTCCACTGCAAAGCGATGGAAATCCGGGCTGTCCGGCAGGCTGACCTCGGGCGAGCCATGCGCGCGCACGTTGCCGTAAAGCACGGCGAAAACGGGCGAGACATCGGGCCCGTGCCAGCTTGTCATCGAGAAAAGCCCGTTTGGCTTCAGCACCCGCGCCACCTCGGCCAGGGCTTTCGGCTGGTCGGGCACATGCATCAGGCCGAAGCCGCAGGTGACCGCATCGAAGCCTTCATCGAAAAAGGGCAGCGCCTGCGCGTCGCCCTCGACGAACTCGACGCCCGGCACGGTCCGCCTTGCATGGGCCAGCATCGCCGGTGAGAAATCGAGCCCCGTGACCTCGCAGCCCGCATCGCGCGCCCCGGCGCTCAGATTGCCCTGCCCGCAGCACAGATCCAGCACCCGCATCCCCGGCGCAAGCCGCGCCACCACCGCCGGCACGGCCATGTCGCTGGCCGGTGCGAACAGGTCGACATAGCCCGCCGCCATGGCGTCATCGGCCCAGCCATCGGTTTCCAGTCGGGCGAAATCTTCGTATGCGGGCATGGTGCCGCTCCCTCGGATGTTCTGCCTTTTAATAGCATGGATTGCCACCGGCGTCAGTTCCGGCCGAAGCGCGCCGCAACGTTCCGCCCCGACCAGACCCAGAACCGCGCCAGCAGCAACACCGCGGCAAAGGCCAGCCCTACGGCAAGGCCCAGCCATACGCCCACGCCGCCCATGCCCAGGGTGAACCCCATGACATAGCTCACCGGCACGCCGATCACCCAATAGCTTACCCCGGCGATCACCATCGGCACGCGGGTGTCCTGCACGCCGCGCAACAGCCCCAGTGCCATCACCTGCCCCGCATCCACAAGCTGGAACAGCGCCGCCGCCGCCAGAAGGCCCGTGCCCACGGCGATCACGCCGGCGCGGTCGGGCTCGGCGGGGTTCATGAACAGCCCGATCAGCACCTCGGGCATGGCCAGCAACAGCAGCACCGTGGCCAGCGCCACCACCGCCGACATGATCAGCACCACCAGCGCGCCGCGCCTGAGCCCCGGCCCGTCGCCCCGGCCAAAGGCCTGGCCCGCGCGCACGGTGGCGGCGTTGGAAAGCCCCAAGTGTACCATGAACATGACAGACGTTACCTGCATCGCGATCCCGTGCGCGGCGAGCGGCAGCTTGCCCAGCCAGCCCATCATGGCCGTCGAGGCGGCAAAGAGCCCCACCTCGGCCAGATTGGTCATGCCGATGGGCCAGCCCAGGCGGAAGACCCGGCCCAACGCCTCCCAGTCGGGGCGCCAGAGCCGCTGGAAAAGAGCGTGTTCCGGCGTGGCAAGGGCGGCATAGACCGCCAGCACCGCGAAAGACGCGATATTGACCGACAGCGAGGCCACCGCCGCCCCGCGTACCCCCAACTCGGGGAAGCCCCAGTTTCCGAAGATCAGCGCATAGTTGACCGCCACGTTGACCCCTACGGCGGCCACCGTCACCCACAACACCACCTGCGTGCGCTCCAGCGCCGCGAGATAGGATTTCAGCACCATCACCAGAAGCGCCGGCAGCACCGCAAACCCGGCGATGGAGAGGTAGTCGGCCGCCAGCGCCGACACCTCCGGCTCCTGCCCCAGCGCCAGAAAGAGCGGCTCGGC
>JAUIBJ010000606.1 GCA_030428025.1 Alphaproteobacteria bacterium | reverse complement strand
CGAACCGCGTCAGATAGGGTTTGTAGGCCTGACGCGCCGCCTTGAAGGTTTCGCCGACGGTCAGGTCCTCGCAGACGATGGGCGTCTGGTATGTCCGGCCGATCCCCATCCGGGCGCGTTCGAAAAGCCGCGTCTCGGTGATGTCGCGCCCCTGATAGTGAACGCGGCCCGTCTTGGGATGATACCGGCCGGACAGGATTTCGAGCAGGCTGGTCTTGCCCGCCCCGTTGGGCCCGATGATCCCCAGCACCTCGCCCGGATAGAGGTCGAGCTCGATATCGCGGAGGATCTCGCGCCCGCCCAGATCGAGCGAGAGGTTGCTGCAGGAAAACAGCGGGTCTCGGGACGGTGCGGTCATGCCAGCCTGCTCCGGGTCACGCGCTTACCACCACGGCGCCGGGCGCAGCGTCGATTCCGAAATCTCGTTCGGCCAGATGATCTTGTGCTCGCGATCCTGCACCTGAACATAGAGCTGGCTCATCCCGCCCTCGAGCTCGGCGGACTGGTTGCCGAAACCGTTGTCGGGATAGTGCAGCGCTTCCTGGAACTCGTTGTTCATGTCCATCATGCCGCAGACGCCGCGATAGGGGTTGGTGCGGATCCAGTCGCAGTTGGCCTTGAAATCGGTATGGTCGCCCGTGGCCTCCCACGACCGTTTCAGATACTGCACGATGTCATAGCCGTTGCCGGTATAGACGAGGCCCATGTTCCCCTCGTATTCCGGGAAACGCTCGAGGTATTTCTTGCGGAAATCCTGACCGATCTCGTCGCCGTAGACGCCCAGAACCGTGGACCAGCAGAAGCCCTCGGTCGCCCGACCGCCCAGTTCAAGGAATTCGGGCTGCGAGGGGCCGTATTGCAGATAGACCAGCGCGCCGGGCACCGGATCGGCCTGGAACTGCTTGCAGAAGGCGGCGTATTCGGCGGCCACCCAGTGGTTGATGAAGATGGCGCCGGCATCGACCTCCTTGAGGCGGCGGATCACCGGGCTCCAGTCGTTGACCGGATACTGGATGTCGGTGTTCTCGGCCAGTTCGAAATCCGATTTCGGCAGCGATTCGCGGGCCGCCTTCAGGATGGTCTGGTTGTAGCCCACCTGTTCGGACACGATGTGCACCTTGCGGTTCTTGGGCTTCCAGCCCTGCTTTTCCTCCATCGCCTTGAGCCACAGCGGATAGGTCCAGCCATAGTTCACCTCGGAGGGGTCGGTCTGGAAGATGTGGCTGTATTTCTCCGGATCGGCCCGGAACTGTTCGGTGGCGTTGCGCTGCGTGTTGCCCTGCAGATAGGGGCACTTGTACTTGGCCGACTCGTCCATCGCCGGGATCGGCGCGAACAGGAAGGCGTTGGAAATCGCATGCACCTTCTTGTCGATGCAGGCGGCGATGGCCTGCCGGCAGCTTTCCGGCGACAGTTTGTCGACGTCGGGCACGAACAGGTCGATTTCGCGGCCATTGATGCCGCCAGCGGCATTGATTTCCTCCTGCGCCAGCTTGGTGCCGTTGAGGTGATCGGTATCGTCGGCGACCCCGTAGGGAGTGGACAGGGACGAAGGCACGCCGATCAGGATCTTGTCATTGTCGGCCGCGATCAGGGGCGGAGCCGACAGCCCGAGGGCCGCGGTGGAAGCGCCCCCAAGTGCCAGTGTCTTGACCGCCGTTCGGCGGGTCATTCCAGAACCCGGATAACCGGTTTTCAACTTGGTCATTTCTTCCTCCTTGTCGATCCTCATTGCCGGCGCCGTGAATGCCGCCGTTCGGGAGTAGTCATTTTGTCTAGACGTTCTAAATTGCATCTAGATTGACTCTAGGCGTAAACTCTAGATACGCTATCTGTCAATCTGGAAACTTGGGAGAGTCACGCCGGACCTGCGACAGACCTCGGGGCCATCGGCCCGCGCCGCCGGCTCGGTTGCAATCGGATTTTGCGTCGTCTAGACGCTCTTGCGCACACACTGGTCAGAAAACCGGCACCTTGCCGGACGAAAGAACAAAGGAAGATCAGTTCATGGACAATCAGGCCCCACCGTCCCTGACCATCCTGATCGCGGATGATCACTGGGTCGTCCGGGAATCCCTCAAACAGGTGGCCAAAAGCCTCGACGAGGATTTCCAGACCATCGAGGCCGAAAGCTTTCACGATGCGCTGCGCACGCTCGAGGCCCGACCGGATATCGGGTTGGTGCTGGTCGATCTGATCATGCCGGGGTTCAACGAGTTCGACGGGCTCAAGCTTCTGCGCTCGAAATTCCCCGGCATCCCCTTCGTGGTGGTCTCCATTCACGAGGACCCGAACTATGTGCTGCGCGCGATAAATCACGGCGTGGTGGGCTATATTCCGAAATCGGCCAAGGCGGACGAGATCAAAAGCGCCCTGACCCGGATCATTTCCGGCGAGGTCGCCTTTCCGCGCGACATCCTTGCCAGCGTCACCTCCGACCCGATGGGCCAGGACCTGCCCGCGCCGCCCGGCTCGATCGAGGATCTGACCGGCCGCGAACGGCAGATTCTCGGCTGCCTGGGGGCGGGCATGTCCCTACCCGACATTTCCGAGGATCTGGGCATCAGTCGGCAGACGGTACGCGTGCATCTGGGCAACGCGATGAAGAAGCTAAACATCGGGACGCGCGAAGCGATCATCCGGTTTTCCATCGAAAACCTGGCCAGATTGCAGGCGGATATCTAGAAGGGGTCAATGTCGTTGACGAAGCCCGATGCCGCCCTCCTCGCCGGAGTGAATGCGCTGGATCACGGGGTTGCGGTCTGGTCCGGCGACGGCACGCTTTTGGCCTGCACCACGAGCTTCGCCAGGCGATTCGACAAGGCCTCGGCGCAAGACCTGATCGGGCGCGACAGGGCGGGGTTTCTGGATGAGATCTCGCGATCCTCCGACCTGATCATGACGATGCCTCGCGCGGAATGGCTGGACGGCCAGCGCGCCGCCTTCGAAAATTTCGAAGCCAGCGACTTCCTCTTCTCCGACGGCTCGATCTTTCGGATGACGCACAAGCCGATCCCCGAAGGCGGCCACGTATCGCTTCTGAGCGACAT
>JAUIBJ010000605.1 GCA_030428025.1 Alphaproteobacteria bacterium | reverse complement strand
GGTCAAATACATCAAGATGAACCAGGGCGAGGAGGATTTCGAGATCCCGGTCCCGTGGTTCCTGATCAAGCATCCCGCCGGCAATGTGGTCATCGACGGGGGAAATGCGATCGAGGTGGCGATCGACAAGCACGCCCACTGGGGCGCCGTGGTCGATGCCTATGATCCGATCATGGACATCTCGGAAAACTGCGTCGATCAGTGCAAGTCCGTCGGCGTCGATCCGCAGTCCGTTCGCTATGTGCTGCAATCGCACCTGCATCTGGATCACACAGGCGCCATCGGCCACTTCCCGAACGCGCAGATCGTCTGCCAGCGGCAGGAATACGAATATGCGTTCAAGCCGCACTGGTTCTCCGACGGGGCCTATATCCGGGCGGATTTCGCCCGGCCCGGCCTCGACTGGAAACTGCTTGGCGGCATCTACACCGACAATCACGACCTGTTCGGGGACGGCGCCATCAGGACGATCTTCACCCCCGGTCATGCCCCTGGCCATCAGTCGTTCCTGGTCACGCTGCCCCGGACCGGGCCCATGCTGCTGACCATCGACGCGGCCTATACGCTGGATCACTGGGAAAACAAGGCGCTTCCCGGGCTGGTGGTGTCGTCTGCAGATGCGGCGGATTCGGTTCAGAAACTGCGCCGCATCGCCAGCGACACGAACGCCATCGTCGTGACCGGACACGATCCGGACAACTGGGAAAGCTTCCGGAAAGCGCCGAAAGCGTTCTACGACTAGGCGATATGACGCGGGCGCCCGCCCGTGCCCCGGCCCTACAGGGTCACGCAGATCCTCTTGGCATCGTAGATCGCCGCGTGGATATCGCGCGAGGCCACCGCGTCGCCAAGCGCGAACAGCATGTAGCCGCCTTGCGGATTTGCCTCGCCGGGCTGCGGCGCGCCGGCGCAGAGCGCCTCGACATCCGTCTCGCCAAGGTTGCGCGCACCGGGTGCCAGTGCGCGGAACAGCGCGTCGGCCGGGCTTGTGCCCTGTTCCAGCACCACGTGGTCCGCCACCCGCTCGACGATCGCACGCGTCTGGTCATTGCGCAGCCGGGCCCGAAGCCGGTTGCCCTCACGCGCGAGGGCCACCAGACGGTGGTCGGGCGTCATCTTCACGCCATGTTCGTAGAAGCCGCGCAGATACCCCGCTGCGTTGCCGCCCCCGATCAGCCGGCCCACATGCCGGTCGGGCGTGGCGAATTCCACACGCACCCCCGCCCGGGCCAGTTCCAGCGCCACCGAGGCGGCGCCGTGATCGCCGGTTTCGTCCACCAGCAACGTTTCGCCGGCCAGCCGCGCCTGCCCGCCCAGCACATCCCAGGTCGACACCGCCAGCTCCGCGCCACCCCCGGGAAGGTCCATCATCGGCACGCCACCGGTGGCCGCGATCACCACATCCGGCCGCAGGGCCAGAACATCCCCGGCCTCGGCATAGGCGTCGAGACGCAGATCGACGCCCAGATGCGCCACCTCCGCCGCCAGCCAGTCGACGATGCCGATCATGTCCCGGCGGCAGGCGGCCGCCGCGGCCAGCAACACCTGCCCGCCCGGCCGCCGGCCCGCCTCGAAAAGCGTCACCTCATGCCCGCGCAGGGCCGAGACACGGGCGGCCTCCAGCCCGGCGGGCCCCGCGCCCACCACCACGACCCGACGCCGCCCCCCGGCCTTCGGCACCTCGTGCGGCAATTGCCCCTCGCGCGCGGTCGAGGCGTTCTGGATGCACAGCGCCTCGCCCCCGGCATAGACCCGGTCGAGGCACAGGCTGGCGCCCACGCAGGGGCGGATGCGCGCCCCCTCGCCCGCCGCCAGCTTGCGCACGATATGCGGGTCGGCGATATGCGGGCGCACCATGCCGGCCAGGTCCAGATAGCCCTGCGAAATGGCGAAATCCGCCGTCGCCGGATCGGACAGCCGGGCGGCCATCAGCACCGGCAGGCCGCTTGCCTCGCGCACGCGCCGGGCCAGTTCGATATAGGGCGCGGTGCGATAGGTCATGTTGGGGATGTTGTCGGCCAGCCCCGGGGTGGTGCCGCCATAGGCGCCGTTCACGTTGAGGAAATCGACGCCGCCCAGCCTGCCGATCAGACGGCCGATCCCGATCCCTTCCTCGGGGCTGAGACCGTCCTCGTTGCTTTCGTCCGCGGCGAACCGCACGCTGACCAGAAAGTCCGGCCCGACCCGTTCGCGCACCTCTTCGATCACCTGACAGAGGAAGCGCGCACGGTTCTCCAGGCTGCCGCCATAGGCATCCCTGCGCCGGTTGCTGAGCGGCGAGAGGAACTGGCCCAGAAGATGCGTCGTGGCGAGAATTTCGCACCCGTCGAGCCCGCCCTCGCGGCAACGCCACGCCGCGTCGCCGAACTGCCGCACGATGCGGGCGATGTCGCGCGTCGTCGCCTCTCGCGGGACAGCGTGATGCGCCGGGTCGCGCACTACCGAGGGCGCCAGCGTCGGGATCCAGTCTCCGCCGTTCCAGACTGTGCGCCGGCCCATATGCGTGATCTGGCACATGAGCGCGGCACCGTGTTTGTGGATACGCGCGGCGAACTGGCGGAAATGCGGAACGATGGCGTCGTCGCCCACATAGATCTGGCCGTAGATCGAGCCCGAATCGCGCGAGATGTTCGACGAGCCGCCGAACATGGTCAGCCCGATCCCGCCCCTGGCCTTCTCTTCGTGATAGAGCTGATAGCGTTCGCCCGGCCTTCCGTTCTCGGCCAGCCCCGGCGCATGGGCGGTGCTGGCCACGCGGTTCTTCAGGGTCACCGGACCGATGGTGAGAGGCGACAGAAGGGAAGAATAGGCGCTCATCGGCATGTCCTGTAAAGGTCGATGCCGCCAGAATCTCTGCCCCGCCGGGTTTGGCAAGCCCGGGCGCTGACCGTTGCGCGGATTTCTCGCTGGTTGTGGCGAAAGTCGGCCCTTACCGGCGTCGGCGGAACAGGTCGCCGCCCAGATATTTCGACCCGTTGTCGCAGCCCAGCGTCACCACCTTCCGCCCCGGGCCGAGCTCTGCCGCCAGATCCATCGCCGCGGCGACATTGAGGC
>JAUIBJ010000604.1 GCA_030428025.1 Alphaproteobacteria bacterium | reverse complement strand
CTGCCTGCCCATCATCCGGAAATCCTCCCATCCCCTCATAGCTGAGTGAATCGAAAGACTTGCCGCACCGCAACAAAGACTTTTTCAACAGCATCGGGGGGAAGCGGGTCTTCGCCGCTTCTGCGAGCGATCGTGTCGTGACAGCGAGAGCGGACGTTCAGAAAGGCTTGAAACCGGGCATCTCACTGCACGCTTGCAAGACGGCTCTGAAGGCCTCAGCCGACATCTTGAGCCGCCGGGTTGGGCCCGGCCGCGGCTTGAGTGCGGGAATGGGTATGCTCCTCAGTCGTTTCTAGCGCGCCGCCGGATAGGCGAAGTGATAGGCTAGCGCCACGCCGCCCGCGCCGCCCACGATATTGCCAAGCGTCACCCAAAGGAGGTTGCCCAGGAGCGCCGCCGGGGCCGCGCCACTGCCTGCCAGCACGCCCTGTGGCAAGAGGTACATGTTGGCGACCGAGTGTTCGAGCCCCAGCAGCACGAAGCCCGCGATGGGCCAGAGAATGGCGAGGATCTTGCCCGCCGCCGTGCGCGCGGCGAAGGTGAGCCACACCGCGAGACACACCAGAGCGTTGCACAGCGCGCCGCGCATCAGCGCCTCCACTGGCCCCAGCGCCGCCTTGGCGTCGGCGATCCTCGCTGCCGTCGCGCCCATCGGCCCGTCAAGCAGCCCGGTCGCGCTGAAGGCCAGCGCCAGCCCAACCGCGCCCACCGCGTTACCCACGTAGACCAGCCCCCAGTTGCGCAGAAGGGCGGCCAGGGTGATCCTGCGGTCCACCGCGGCCATCACCATCAGCGCGTTGCCGGTGAACAGCTCGGCACCCCCGACGATCACCAGGATCAGCCCAAGCGAGAACACCACGCCGCCCAGAAATCGCGCCGGGCCGAAGCCGGCCTCGGTGCCGGACATCACCATCGTGTAAGCCGCGCCGCCGAAGCCGATGAAGGCGCCGGCAAGAATGGCCAGCGCCAGCAACTGCCGGGCGGGCAGGGCGGCCTTGGCGACGCCCGCGCTTTCGACAAGCTGGGCGATCTGGGCGGGTTTGTAGGCGTCGAGGCCGGTGGGGTTTGTCTCTGTCATGGGGACCAGTTGACCCGGTTTTCCGTGCGGCGACATGATCGGGATCAATCTTTGTGCGCAAGATCGGCCGCCGTCAGCCGGTAGGCCTTGCCGAAGCCGCCATTGAGGCGGGCAGAGGCCGGCTCGAACAGAACGAAGGAGAAATCGCCGAACCCGGCATAGAGCTTCGCTTTCGGGCGGGCGGCGAGGTAGCGGGCGCGCAGCGCCGTCTCCTCGGCACTGCCGCGGGACAGAAACCTCGCTCTGCAGTCCAGCGTGATCCGGGGATGGGTGAGCGGGTCGCCCTTCGGCCCCGGTTCGCCCAGCAACAGGGCGCAGCGCGGGTTGCGGCCCAAGGCGTCGGTATGGGCGGAGAGATCCGAGATCAACGTGACCGGGCGGCCAGCAGTGTCGGTGGCGATGGCAATGCGCGAGACGGTGGGCGCGCCGGTTTCCGGGTCGGTCACCGCCAGCGCGCCGAACCGGGCCGTGTCGATCAGCCGACGCGCGAGCGCGCGGGCGGCCTCATCGGCGGGGCGGATGGGGGAGGGGGTCATCGCCAGTGTTTCGTTCGACGAAAGTTCGATGACATGACGGTGTGCGGGTCCATCGCTTCCTGTCTGTTGCGGTTGAATACAATCGGCCTAGCTCCGGATCATAGGGTGGCGAGTCGGGCGGCGAAAGCCTGGTCGGAGTCCGGCAAAGACGTCACGAAACAGAACAGCCGGCGCGACTAGTGCCGCATGCACCGTGCAGACGTCCGGCTGCTGCCACCTTCAGCTGGACAGCGCTTCCCCCTTGCAGGCCCGGAACGCCGCCACCGGGCCCGCGGCACCGGCCAGAGGAAAGGCAAGCGCGGTGTCGCCGATCAGGGCGGTGGCCGTGTGATTGAACTGCAGTCCGTCCAGCACGTTTCCGAAGCCCGTGTCGGTCACGGTGAGCGACCGGCCGTCCGCGCTCAGCCGGTGCCGGTCGGTGCCGATGCTGCGGCCCCTCGGCCCGTCGAAGCGCATGCCGAAGGCAGGGGCGTCGGGCCAGGGCGCGGGTTTGGTGACGGTGATGGTGTAGAGCGGGCCTGTGGGGTCATAGGTCAGCTCGACTTCGGCCTGCGGGGTTGCGTGGGTCAGCCGGCAGGGCAGGCCCGGGGTGAATTCCCAGGCCGGGGCGGCGGTGGCGAGCGGCAGGAGGAGCAGGGCGAGGCGCATGGCGGAAAGATAGCACGGAGCCGCAGACCGGGCGAGGGCCCGCAATTCCGACATGATTTCGGCGCAGAGCCGGGCGGACGCCCCGCCTACGGATCGATCAGGATGGAGCCCAGCACCTCTGCCGTCGCGCCATTCATGCGCACGACCAGCACCTCGCCCGAGCGCGGGCTGCGTCCCGTCAGGGCCGAGATGTTGACCTGATGGGTGACGAAGATCCGTCGCCCCTCCGTCCGGCCAATGAGAGCGCGGGCCGCTTCGGTGCGCGCGGCCTCGTCCGAAAAATCCTTGAAGAACGAATTGAGGGCCGGCGCTTCCTCCACCGGGCCCAGGTCAAGAAGTTCCGCCGTCTCGCGGCAGCGGCACCATTGCGAGGTGAAGATGCGGTCGAAGGCGAACCCCCGGGCCCGGAAGGCCGCGCCGATGGCCCGGGCCTGCGCCCGTCCCGCGGCATCGAGATTGCGCTGGGTCGGGCAATCGGTCAGGTCGAAATCCGCGGGGTCGGATACCCCCGGCGCCAGCGCATGGCGCATCAGCGCGATCGCGCCGGGGGTCTCGAGCGCGTCCCAGTCATTGGCGGCGGCGAGGCCGGGCAGAAGGCAGAGGAGAAGGGCAATCAGGCGCATGGTTCAGGGTGTAGCGGTCTGGCGGGCAAAGTCCAGACCCCGTCAGGGCGCGCTGCGGGCGGCGATGCGGAACCTCTCCCCCTCGAAGGCAATCCGCCAGGCCTTGGCGGCGATCCGCGTGCCGGCGGCGGTGCGGTGCGGAGCGAGCCGCAGGATGTCGCCCCTGAGTTC
>JAUIBJ010000603.1 GCA_030428025.1 Alphaproteobacteria bacterium | reverse complement strand
CGGGGCGGCGCAGCATATGCCGGATGAAAAGCCCGTGCCAGGCCAGTTCGGTGATCATGCGCACGTTGATCGAATGCGCGGGGTCCGCCCCGCCAACCAGATCCTGCACGTAATAGGTTCCGCCCTGCATGTGGGCCAGCATGTCCTCGTAGAGCTTGTCGAACCCGTTCGGGCTCATCGCGGCGTTGTTTTCCCACCAGATGCTGTCGGCCACGCTGTCGGTCTTGACCACGTGCTTGTCCTTGGGGGAGCGGCCGGTGAACTTGCCGGTGGACACCAGAAAGGTGCCCCCCCGGCCGAGCCGGCCTTCGCCGTTCTGAAGCGCCGCTTCGATCAGCGCCGGCTCGATGAGATTGTAATGGACATTGTCCAGCCCCGTGATGCCCTGATCTTCCAGCCGGAATTGCGGGTTTACCCGTCCGAATGCCATGTTCTGCAAACTCCTTGGTCGCGGCGGCCGTCGCAAATGCCGGCCTCAAAAAACGCCACCGGTCAGGCCCGGTGGGGCGGGTTTTTTCGCCCTGTGACGGGCTCTTAACATGACGCTTTCGTGAATGAACAGGACGCTTTTTCGCAGTTAGCGCAACCAAGCCGAAGTTAGCGCAACCAAGGCGGCGGATCGCCGCGACCGCTTGCGGCCGGTGGCGGGGGGTGAGTCAATTTAGTCATTTCTAAGACTTTTTCGTCCCAAATGACGGGGTCAAGGTGGCCGATTCGCACTTTGGGATTGATCAGAAAGGGCAAACAGGCACATAATGGAAGAAAAAAGCAGGCAACCGGAGCAGTTAAAGGAAACTTATCATGTCAAAGATCGCCCTTGTGGACGATGACAGAAATATTCTGACATCCGTCTCCATGACACTCGAGGCGGAGGGGTTCGAGGTCGATACCTATAACGACGGCCAACAGGCCTTCGACGCGTTCAGCAAGAAATTGCCAGACATGGCCGTTCTCGACGTCAAGATGCCGCGCATGGACGGGATGGATCTGTTGCAACGGCTGCGCCAGAAAACCTCGATGCCGGTGATCTTCCTCACCTCCAAGGACGACGAGATCGACGAGGTCCTGGGCCTGCGCATGGGGGCGGACGATTACGTGAAGAAGCCCTTCTCGCAGCGCCTTCTGGTCGAACGCATCCGTGCGCTTTTGCGCCGACAGGAGGCGAACTCGGGCGAACTGGTGGCCGAGACCGAGGAAAACAAGGTGATCGAGCGCGGCCAGCTGCGGATGGATCCGCTGCGCCACGCGGTCAGCTGGAAGGGCCAGGACGTATCGCTGACTGTCACGGAATTCCTCCTCCTGCAGGCACTGGCGCAACGCCCCGGTTTCGTGAAGAGCCGCGATCAGCTGATGGACGTGGCCTATGACGATCAGGTCTATGTCGACGACCGGACCATCGACAGCCATATCAAGCGTCTGCGCAAGAAGATGCGGATGGTCGATCCGGAATTCTCCGCGATCGAGACCCTGTATGGGATCGGGTACCGGTACAACGAGGAATAATGGCGCTGGCCGAAGGCACTGATTTGCGCGATCATTCGCCAGCGGACGACGACGGCGTCGTCCTTGGCGATGATTTCGTCGCCCCCGAGAACGTGGTCGAGGACGAGGTTCGGATCCGCCGCGAGAACCGGGGGTATTTTTCGCGTGGCGGCGCCTCGCTGACGCGCAAGATCATTACCTTCAACCTGATCGCGCTCAATGTCCTGGTGGCGGGCATCCTCTATCTCAACTCGTCGCGCGACGGGCTGGCGCAGCAGCGCGCCGACAGCCTGGCCAGCGAGACCGAACTGATCGCCGATGTCTTCGAGGCGCAGCTTCCCGGCGCCGCGCCGGTCAACCTGGTGACCGGCGACGGCATCAACGTGGCAGAAACCCTTGCAGGGCTCGATATCCGGCCGGGACTCGAGGTTTATGTCTTCGACACCGAAGGCCGGCTGGCCGGGCAGATTTCCGGCGCCGCGGATGGCCGGGATCTTTCTGCTGACCGGCAGCCCACCTACATCACCGATGCCATTTCATGGGTGTGGGACAAGGTCTCGGCGCCCTTCTCGCCGCAATCGGGGCGCCAGCCACCCCTGCCGGTGGACGAGCAGATGCGCGCGCTGGTCGGTCCGACGCTGGAGCAGGGAGGCAGCCTCGGCCGGGGCCATGGTGATACCGCGGTCTTTTCGGTGGCCTCGCCGATCCTGCGCGGCGACAACCCGGTGGGCGTGGTCGCCGTGGCGAGCGTCACGGGAGAGATCGACCATCTCGTGCGGATCGAGCGCGAGCGGGTGCTGCAGATGTTCCTGGTGGCTACGCTGGTCTCGGTCGGGCTGAGCCTGATTTTGGCTTCGACCATTGCCAACCCGCTGGCTGAACTGGCCGCCGCGGCCGAGGTGGGCGGTGCCCGCAACCGCCGGCAAGGACAGGGCGGGCGTATCCGAATCCCCGACCTCACGGCCAGGCCCGACGAGATTGGCCGGCTCTCTGGCGCACTTCGCGGCATGGTGGCCGCGCTTTACCACCGGATCGACAGCAACGAGCAGTTCGCCGCCGACGTAGCCCATGAAATCAAGAACCCGCTGGCGTCTCTGCGCTCGGCCGTGGGGACTATGCGGCTGGCCAAGCGCGAGGATCAGCGCAGCAAGCTCTTGGACGTGATCGAACATGACGTGCGCCGCCTCGACCGGCTGGTCAGCGATATCTCCAACGCCTCGCGCCTCGACAGCGAACTGGTCAAGGAAGAGCAGGAGGCCTTCGACCTGATCGGCATGCTGAGCAATCTTGCCCAGTATCTGGGCGAGGAGGCCGAGAAGAAGGGGGTGGAGTTCATCACCGACTTCCCGGACGAACCCATCGTGATCACCGGGCTGGAGGGACGGCTGGCGCAGGTCTTCGTCAACCTGATCACCAACGCGATCAGTTTCTGCGAGGAGGGCGACGCCATCCGGGTCTGGGCGCGCAAGCGCGAGAACCGGGTCGTCGCCGTGGTCGAGGATACGGGGCCCGGCATTCCCGAACAGGCCCTCACCAAGATTTTTCAGCGCTTCTATTCACAGCGTTCGGAGAAG
>JAUIBJ010000602.1 GCA_030428025.1 Alphaproteobacteria bacterium | reverse complement strand
ACGCAATCCTCCGACGACGCGCAGGTCCAGCAGTCGGAATCGACCCAGATGTCGGCAGAGATGATGGGCAAAGGCGATGTCAGCGCCGAACGCGACGGCATGGTCGTGCATGCGTCGAACCTGATCGGCCAGCCGGTCTATATCCGTGGCGAGAACGCGGCGGATGCCGAGATCGCCGACAGCGTCAACGAGCCCTCGGAAGACTGGGAGCGCATCGGCGAGGTGGGCGACGTCATCATCTCGAAGGACGGGCAGATCGACTCGGTCATGCTGGATGCCGGTGGCTTCCTGGGGATGGGCGAAAAGCACATCCGCACCTCGATGGACGAACTGAAATTCGTGGGCTACGACGATGGCGGCATGCAGGACGACACCGCCTCCGGCGATCAGGCCGCCACGGATGGCGCCATGCAAGAGGGTGAATTCTTCGTCGTCTTCACAGGCGACCGGTCGCAGATCGAAGAGCGCGAGCAGGTCGACGAGCAGACCGTGCGCGACGAAGGCGGCAGCTTCTTCCAGGATGACGGCATGAACCGGACGGCCGGTCAGGACATGGAAGACGGCAGCGATCAGGACATGGCGCAATCGGATGAGGCCATGACGGATCAGGCCGATCAGGACATGGCCCAGACCGACGGCCAGATGGCGGATGAGGACATGCAGGCCGCCGAACTGACGAGCGACGAGCGCAACGTTCTAACCGCCGACGAACTGGAAGGGCTGTCGGTCTATGGCACCTCCGACGAGCAGATCGGCGAGATTTCCGAACTGGTGCTGGCCAACGACGGCAAGATCACCGAGGTGGTGATCGACGTGGGCGGCTTCCTCGGTATCGGCGAAAAGCCTGTCGCGCTGCCCTTCGACGAGATCCAGCTGCGCCGCGACGACAGCGGCCTGACCGAAGGCCTGCGCGCCACGACAAAGTACAGCGAAGAGGAACTGGAATCGATGGAGTCCTGGGAGGACTGAGTCGGTTCGGCTATCGACCGGTAAACGGGGCCGGGCTCTGCGGAGCCCGGCCCTTACTTTGTGGGTTCAGTCCGTTCCCATCCGCTTGAGATAGCTCTCGATCAGCGGCACGTCGCTGGGGTTGTTGAGCTCCCAGAACGCGGCACCGGGAGCCGAGACCTCGACCGTGCGCACAGGATGGCCGTTTTCCAGAAAACGCAGCTGTTCCAGCCCTTCCAGCGCCTCCAGCGGGCCGGGTTCCCAGCCCGTATAGGCCGAAAGCGCCGCGGGGCGATAGGCGTAAAGCCCCACATGGTGAAAGACCGGAACCACCCCGTCGACCACCGTGCGGCCATCGGTGAAGGGCAGAACCTCCTTCGAGAAATAGAGCGCGTGGCGATGGGCGTCGCTGACCACGGTGGTGGCGCCCACGCGGCCCGCCTTCCGGTCAGCGAGGAAATTCGCCAGCGCCTCGGCATCGCAGCGCAGGATCGGGGTGGCCATTCCGGTCTGCGGCTCTGCGCGCATGGTCTCGATCAGCCGGGTGACGAAATGCGGCGGTGTGAGCGGCGCGTCGCCCTGGAAATTCACGATGATTTCGCTGTCGAGCTTCGCGCGTTCCACCGCCTGCGCCACCCGTTCCGTACCGTTGCGGCAGGACGGGTCGGTCATGATCACCGCCGCGCCGATGCGCGCGGCCTCCTCGGCGATCCGGTCGTCGTCGGTGGCGACGTAGAGCGCGGCCGTCTCTCCCGCTGCGGCGCGCGCCGCCAGAACCGAGCGCTCCAGAAGTGTCCGTTCGGTGCCGCTTGCGCCCTTGAGGATGGCCAGCGGCTTGCCCGGATAGCGGGTGGACGCGAAACGTGCCGGGATGATGATCGAAATCTCTGCCATGGGGTCTGCCCCTTTCCTCTCAGCCGACGAAGCCGTGCTCCTTGGCGAGCGCGTCGAAGGCTCTCAGCGTGCCGATGAGCCCGGCCATGTCCTCGACCGGAATCATGTTCGGACCGTCAGAGGGGGCGTTGTCGGGATCCTGGTGGGTTTCGATGAAAAGCGCCGAGACCCCCACCGCACAGGCCGCCCGCGCAAGCACCGGCGCGAATTCCCGCTGTCCGCCGGATGACCCGCCCAGCCCCCCCGGCTGCTGCACCGAATGGGTGGCGTCGAAGACCACGGGCCAGCCGGTGGCGGCCATGATGGGCAGGCCACGCAAATCGGTGACCTGCGCGTTGTAGCCGAAGAAGGTGCCGCGTTCGCACAACAGGATCCGGTCATTGCCGGTACTGGCCACCTTTTCGGCCACATTGGCCATGTCCCAGGGGGCGAGGAACTGACCCTTCTTGATGTTGATCGCCTTGCCCGTCTCGCCCGCGGCGATCAACAGATCAGTTTGTCGGCAGAGAAAGGCGGGGATTTGCAGCACGTCCACCGCCTCGGCCGCCCGGGCACAGTGCCAGGGCTCGTGTACATCCGTGAGCACCGGCACACCGAATTCCTCGCGGATGCGGGCAAGTATCTCAAGCCCCCTCTCCATGCCCGGCCCGCGCGGGGTGGAGACCGAAGAGCGGTTGGCCTTGTCATAGCTCGCCTTGAAGATGAATTGTGTGCCGGTGGGCGCACAGGCCTCGGCGATCCTTTCGGCCATCATCCGCGCATGATCATGGCTTTCAAGCTGGCAAGGCCCGGTGATGAGCGCGATGGGGCTGGCCCCGCCGATCTCGATCTCGCCCACGGTTACGGTTCTTGTGGTCATGGTCTGGCCTCGGGGCTCGGTTGGCGGCTCAGGCGACGCCTGCGCGCAGGCAGTCGTGAATATGCAGGATGCCGGTGGGGATGCCGTCCTCCGCGACGGCGAAGATCGCGCTGATCTTGCGGCGGTTCATCAGCGCCAGCGCCTCGGCGGCCAGCGCGGTGGGGGCGATGGTGACGGGATCGCGGGTGGCGACCTCGCCCGCCGTCAGGTTGAGAAGGCCATCAAGGTTGCGACGCATGTCGCCATCGGTCACCACACCGGTCAGCCGGCCGGCGCCATCGATCACCCCGGTCACGCCGAAGCCTTTGGTCGAGATGGTCAGGATCGCCTCGGCCATGGCCATGCCCTCGGGCACCAGCGG
>JAUIBJ010000601.1 GCA_030428025.1 Alphaproteobacteria bacterium | reverse complement strand
GGCATGGGTGCCGATGTCGCCGGTGGATCCTCCTGCCCCGGAGCGCGCCGGATCGGTGCGCCAGCCGGCCTGTTTCTGCCCGGTGGATTCGAGATCCTCGGTCAGCCAGTCCTGGGCATACTCGACATTGACCACGCGGATCTCGCCCAGCTCGCCCGAAGCCACCATCTCGCGCGCCTGACGCACCATCGGGTAGCCGGTGTAATTGTGGGTCAGAACGAACAGCGCGCCCGAGCTTTCCGCTGCCTGCACCATTCGCTTCGCCTCGGTCAGCGACGCGGTCAGAGGCTTGTCACAGATCACGTGGATGCCGCGCTTGAGGAATTCGCGCGCGACCGGATAGTGCATGTGGTTCGGCGTGACGATCGCCACGGCGTCGATCCCGTTTTTCAGCCGCGCCTCGCGCTTGGCCATATCGGCGAAGCTGTCATAGACGCGGGTCGGGTCGAGCCCCAGATCGCGGCCCGAGGCCTGGCTTTTCTCGGGCGTCGAGCTGAAGCAGCCCGCCACCAGCTCGTATTCATCGTCGATGCGGCTGGCGATGCGGTGCACGCCGCCGATGAAGGCATCGCGCCCACCGCCCACCATGCCGAGGCGGATGCGCGGGGCGCGGGTTTCCGATGTTCCGTCGATTGGCATCTGGTCTCTCCCTTATCCGATCCCGAGCATGCGCCGGTTGGCGGCGGCGTCCGTGCCGGCATCGGCGAAATCGTCGAAAGCCTTTTCGGTCACACGGATGATGTGATCCTTGACGAACTGCGCCCCCTCGCGCGCGCCGTCCTCGGGGTGCTTCATCGCGCATTCCCACTCGACCACGGCCCAGCCGTCGAAATCATACTGGGTCAGCTTCGAGAATACCGCGCCGAAATCCACCTGGCCGTCGCCAAGCGAGCGGAAGCGTCCGGCGCGCTCGACCCAGGACTGGTAGCCGCTGTAGACGCCCTGCCTGCCGGTCGGATTGAACTCGGCATCCTTGACGTGGAACATCCGAATCCGGTCATGGTATATGTCGATATTGTCCAGGCAATCAAGGCATTGCAGCACGTAGTGCGACGGGTCGTAGAGCATGCAGGCCCGCGCATGATTGCCCGTGCGCTCGAGGAACATCTCGAACGTGATGCCGTCGTGAAGGTCTTCGCCCGGATGGATTTCATAGCAGACATCCACCCCGCAATCCTCGGCATGATCGAGGATCGGCTTCCACCGCGCCGCCAGTTCGTCGAAGGCGGTTTCGATCAGGCCGGCAGGACGCTGTGGCCACGGATAGACATAGGGCCAAGCAAGAGCTCCCGAGAAGGTGGCATGGGCCTTGATACCCATGTTCCGCGAGGCGGTCAGCGCCTTCTTGACCTGATCCACCGCCCAGGCTTGCCGGGCCTTGGGGTTGCCCCGCACCTCGGGTGCGGCAAAGCCGTCGAAGGCTTCGTCATAGGCGGGATGCACCGCGACCAGCTGGCCCTGAAGATGGGTCGAGAGCTCGGTCACCTCGATCCCGTTCGCGGCCGCCTGCCCCTTGAACTCGTCGCAGTAATCCTTTGACGACGCGGCCTTGTCCAGATCGATCAGCCGGCCGTCCCAGCTGGGCACCTGAACGCCACGATAGCCGCAATCGGCGGCCCATTTCGTGATGGCGTCCCAGGAATTGAACGGCGCTTCATCGCCCGCGAACTGGGCCAGAAACAGCGCCGGCCCTTGTATCGTCTTCATTGTCTTTCCTCCCGAATGCGTGCCATCAGGACAGGTTTTCCCTGATGGCGATTTCTATTCTGATCTTTTCCTGGCTTTCGATGATCTCGGCCTCGTCGGACTTGGCCCGCAGAACCCGAACCGCGCTGCGCACGATATGGCCGACGTTCTGGTTGATGACGACATCGACGGTTCCGTCTTCCAGCGCTTCGCGGCAATGCGGCGTCAATTCGTGGGCGACCACGATGACCTGTCCCGCCAGGCCGCGCTCTTTCACCACACGTGTCACGCCACGCGTTCCGGCCCCGGCGCAGTAGATACCGATCAGCGGCCCCTGCCGGTCGATGCAGGCCTCGAGAACCGTCGCCACGCGATCGCGGTCGTCGCGGCCTTCAAGCGAGGGCAGCGCCTCGATATGCGGAAAACGGCTGGCCATGACCTCTTCGAACCCGGCACGGCGATCGACCATGTCTCGGGACTGGGTCGAGTTGACGATGACCGCGACGCGGCCGGCGCGTTCGCCGAGGAAGCGGCCCATCAGAACACCGGCGGTCCGGCCCGCGGCCATGTTGTCGATCCCGATGAAATGGTCGCGCTCGGAGTTCGGCTGATCGGTGACAAGGGCGACGACGGTCAGCCCCCGCGCCTTCAGCCGGGCGATCATGTCGCGGATCAGCGGCGTCTCGTGGCCCATGATCGCGACGCCGTCGGTCCCGGTCGACAGGATCCGGCGTTCGACCGCGGTCAGCGCCAGCGGATCGCGGAAGGTGGCGCGGATCACCTCGAGTTCGCAACGCCAGTCGATCAGACCCGAGGCGGCCTCGTCGACGGCGGCTTCGAGCGACTCGAGGAACTGGCTCTGGCCCTCGGGCAGAAGGAAAACGAACCGGTAGCGACGCTGCCGCGCCAGGTTCGCCGCGTTGATGTCGCGGACATAGCCCAGCCGCTCGACGGCCTCGCGCACGCGGTCGACCGTCTTCTCGCGGACACCGGGCCGCGAATTGAGGACGCGGTCCACGGTGGCCAGGCTGACGCCCGCCTCCTTGGCGATGTCGTGAACAGTCGGCTTTCCCAAGATCTTCCTCCGTGACCGACGTTAGCGCCCCGAATTGAGGTACGTCAATCAGAAGGCGCGGTCGCAGCCGCTTCCTTGCCGTAATCGCCTTGCGCATGACGGCGCGCTGTATGACAGTCCGAGCCTCACCTGGAGGGTCAAGACCATGAAGATCTGCATATTCGGCGCGGGCGCGATCGGGGGCTACATGGGGGCCAAGCTGGCGCAGGCAGGCGCGGAGGTGAGCCTTGTGGCGCGCCTGCGCGCACCGGGGTCATCCGGTCACGGATTCCGATAACATCCGGTCACTCGTTCCGATTTGAT
>JAUIBJ010000600.1 GCA_030428025.1 Alphaproteobacteria bacterium | reverse complement strand
CCCACCGCCAACCTGCTCTGGGACAACAAGTCGAGCGTGCTGGTGGGGGATTACCTTTTTGCGCGGGCCTTCCAGCTTATGGTCGAAACCGGGTCGCTGCGGGTGCTCGACATCCTGTCGAACGCCTCGGCCACCATTGCCGAAGGCGAGGTGCTGCAACTCAGCGCGGCACGCGACCTGCGCACCGGCGAAGACATTTACCTTCAGGTGGTGCGCGGCAAGACGGCAGCGCTCTTTTCCGCCGCGACCGAGGTGGGGGGCGTCATCTCGGGGGTCGAGGAAGAGCGCATCAAGGCGCTTTACGACTATGGCGACGCGCTCGGCATCGCCTTCCAGATCGCCGACGACCTGCTGGATTACCAAGGCGAGGCCAAGGCGACCGGCAAGAACGTGGGCGACGATTTCCGGGAACGCAAGCTGACCCTGCCGGTGATCAAGGCGGTGGCCGGCGCAACAGAGGACGAACGTGCCTTCTGGAAGCGGACGATCGAGAAGGGCGACCAGCGCGAGGGCGATCTGGACGAGGCGCTCGACATCCTGCGACGGCACGACGCGCTGGACCGCACGCGCGAAGACGCGGTGGGCTGGGCCGAGCGCGCCAAGGCGGCGCTTGCCCGGCTGCCGGAACACGAGGTGCGGCGCATGCTTACCGATCTGGCCGATTACGTGGTTGCGCGGCTGGCCTGAAGTATCAGGTGTAACGCCTCTGGGTGTTGAGCCGCGTCGCCGTCACCCACCACGAAGGAGAATCTTCCTTCAGCCGTCCGGCCGCGGCGCCGGCGGTCTCGGCATCCTGATAGAGCCCGAAACATGTGCCTCCCGAGCCCGACATGCGCGCAAGCAGACAGCCCGGCGTGCGTTCAAGCGTTTCGAACACCTGCCGGATGACCGGCTCCGCCTCGATCGCCGGATCCTGCAGATCGTTGCGCATGCCCCCCAGCCACTCAATAAGTTCTCCGGCCGTTCCGAATGCCGGGATCTCCGCCGGCATCGGCGGGTTTTCCTTGGTCTTGAGGCGGGCGAACACCTCGGCCGTCAGGACCGGCAGTCTGGGATTCACGAGCACCGCGTCGAGCACCGGCAGGTTGGGTACCGGAGTGACGACATCGCCGATACCGGTCACACGGGCGGCGTCGGATTGCAGGCAGAGCGGCACATCTGCGCCCAACTCGATCCCACCGCCAGGCACCGGCTTGCCGGCAAAACCCGACAGCACCCGCAGCGTGGCTGCCGCATCGCCCGAACCGCCGCCCAGCCCGGCCGCATGAGGCAGGTGCTTTTCCAGCACGATATCGGCCCGGATACCCATCATCCGCGCCGCTCGCAGCACCAGATTGGTTTCGTCCACCGGCACGCCGTCGGCCAGCGGCCCCTCGACCGTCAGCCGGTATTCGCCCGGCATTATTATCGTCATCCGGTCGCCGACATCGGCGAACATGGCCAGCGAATCGAGTGTGTGATAGCCGTCGTCGCGCTGACCGGTCACATGCAAGGTAAGGTTGACCTTTGCCGGAACAAAGGCCTCAACCACCGTCATCGACAACCTCCAGCGGCGGCGATCCCTCTTCCTTCAGAACAGTATCGAGCCCCACCTCCAGCTTGCGGCGAATTCGGTCGGGGTCAATGTCCGGCGACGGCTTTTCCTTGTCTACGAATGACAGGGCGCGGCGCCATTGGAACTCGGCTTCGGTCTTGCGGCCCACAGCCCAGAGCACATCGCCCAGATGATCGTTCACCACCGGATCGACCGGCATGAGTTCGGCGGCACGTTCCATGTGGCCAACGGCCTCTTCATAGCGGCCCAGGCGGTAGAGCACCCAGCCGAGGCTGTCGACGATATAGCCGCTGTTGGGCTGTGCGGCGACCGCCCGCTCGATCATGTCGAGCGCCTCGTCCAGCTTGATCTGCTTTTCGACCAGGGAATAGCCGAGATAGTTCAGCACCTGCGGATGATCGGGGTTCAATTCCAGCGCGCGGCGGAAATCGGCCTCGGCCTTTTCCCATTCGCCCAGCCGCTCATGGCAGATGGCGCGGGCGTAATGCACGAACCACTGTTCGGTGGCGCGGGCGGAATAGCCCTCGAGTGCGCGGTCATAAGCGGCGGTGGCGTCCTCGAACCGCTCGAGCTGGCGATAAAGATCGCCGGCGGCCACATGCACCAGCGGCAATTCGGGATGCGACTGGGCCAGTTGCCCCAGAACCTCGATCGCCGCATCGGTCTTGCCCGCCCGGCGCAGCGCCTCGGCGCGGCCCATCTCGGCGGCAGGGAAGGAGGGATGCTCACGCGGGACGGACTTGTAGGTTTCGGTGGCCAGTTCATGGCGGCGCAGCGACTCGAACAACTCTGCGGTCATCATCACCGCGTCCACATGCCTTGGGTTCAGCGCCTCGGCGATGCGCGAATAAAGGATCACGTAATCCTCGCTGGTGTCGGCCATCAGTGCCTGACCGAGGGAATAGAACACTTCCGCCACCCCGTCGGCAGCGTTGGAAATCAGCCTGAAGGGCACCCGTTCGCCCGCCGCGAGCCGGCTGCGCAACTGCTCGATTTCGGGGTCCAGATCCTTGCCGAAAGCATCGTCAATCAGCGCAACGGCCTCGTCGTTGCGTTCCAGCTGGCTGAGCACTTCGGCCCAAGCGATGGTGCCGCGTCTGGTGCGCTGCATCGGACCGTTGGCCTTGCCGGCAAAGATCTGCTCGGCATTCTCGAAATCTCCGACCGAAGCGAGCGCCAGCGCCTTGTGATAGATGGCGAAGCTGCGCAGGCCGCGTTCTTCGGATACTTCGTCGAAGCGGCGCTGCGCCTCGCGCATGTCCCCCTTTCCCAGATAGGCCCAGGCCGCAATCAGCCCGTCCGCCAGCGATCCGACCCCACGGTTGCGTTCGAACCGGTCGAGCAGATCGTCCCAGGCGCCGCGCTTCACCTCGTCCGCCACCAGCGCCATGAACGCCACCTGGCTCAGCAACCCGTCATCCTCGATCTTTCGGGCGATCGGAACCGCCAGGTCGAGCTGGCCCAGCGACAGATGCGCGACCACGGCGCTTTCAAGGATCGCCGGGTTCGA
>JAUIBJ010000599.1 GCA_030428025.1 Alphaproteobacteria bacterium | reverse complement strand
CCGCTTCACCCCGGCGATGAAGGACATCATGCAGGTGGCGGACGGCGACGTGGGACGGCATGTCGAAGACATCGCCCTGCGCGTGCAGGACACCGACCTGATCGCCGATGCGCGCCGGTCGCTCGAGAAGCTGACCGAGATCGAAGCGGAACTTGCCATCGACCGTGACCATCACCTGATCCGCCGCCTGCGCCCGTATCGCACCCTCGACAACCGGATCGAAGGGGTGGTTGTCACCTACACCGATGTCTCCACGCTTCAGAATGCTCGCCGCCGCGGGCGGCTGCGCGAAGAACAGCAGGCCGCCGTGGCCGGGCTGGGCGGTCAGGCCCTGGCAGGTGCGTCGCTTCGCGAGGTACTGGATCGAGCCGTCAGGGATGTGGCCGATCATCTGGGCGTGCGCTATGTCAAGTTTCTGCAACTCGACGAGGACCGCCGCCACCTGACCCTCCGCAGCCATATCGGCTTTCACGGCGCCACGGTCGATGTCTCCAAGGTTGGCACCGGCAAGGGAAGCCAGGCAGGCTACACGCTCGACCGCTCCACCCCGGTGGTGATCAAGGATTTCCGCAAGGACAGCCAGATTTCGGCCCCGAGCCTGCTGAGAGAGCACAACATCCTTTGTGGGGCCAGCGTGATCATCGGGCCGCTGGACGACCCTTGGGGCGTGCTTGGCGCGCATGAGACGGAGGTCGGCCGCTGCGGCTTTTCCGAGGACGACGTGAATTTCCTGCAGCTTGTTGCGCATGTGATCTGGCTTGTGGTCTCGCGCGAGCGTGCGATGGCCGAAATCGAACGCGAGCGCGCCCAGCTTCGCGAACTTACCGACGCGCTGCCTGTCCATTTTGCCATCGTCGGGCGCGATGGGCGGTACGAATTCGTCAACAAGGCCTACGAGATCTGGGGCCGGGCGGCCTCGGACATCGAAGGCCGGCACATTTCCGAAGTGCTGGGCGAGGCCGGCTATCGCCGGGTCTCGCCGCATGTGGCGGCGGTACTGGCCGGCGAGCGACAACGCTTCGAGGTGGACCTGCAACCCTTCGGCGAAGGCGCGGCACTGCACAACCTTGTCAACTACGTCCCGCGCCGGAACGAGTCGGGCGAGGTGACGGGTTTCTTTGCGGCCGTGCTGGACATCTCGGCACAGAAGCGGCTGGAGCGGCAATTGCAGGAACGGTTCGAGCAGTACCGCGTGCTGGGCGAATCGATCCCCTACGGTGTGTGGATCTCCGATCCCGAGGGCCGTCTCACCTATGTCAGCCAGTCCTTCCTCGATCTTGTGGGAATGACCTTCGAGGAGGTGCGCGGCGACGGCTGGCTCCGGGCGCTGGCGCCGGAAACGCGCGAGGAAACCGCGGCACTGTGGAAACGCTCGGCCCGGGCCGGCGAAAGCTGGCACAAGGAACACCGGGTGATCGGAACGGATGGTGCGACCTATCACATCCTCGCGCTGGGCCGGCCGATCCGCGACGAGACCGGCCACATCACCTCCTGGGCGGGGCTCAACCTCGACATTACCGAGCGCAAGGCCGAGGAAGAGCGGCTGCGGGTGGTGTCGGCCGAGCTTGACCACCGGGTCAAGAACATCCTCGCCACGGCCAGCACCATTGCTCGAATGACGGGCAGGAACGCCACCTCGGTCGAGTCCTACCGCACCGCGCTCGAGGCGCGGCTGCATGCGATGGCGGGCGCGCACAAGCTTCTGGCCGAAACCGCCTGGCGGGGCATGCAGGTTGGTCTTCTGATAGAGACGGAACTGCGCCCGTACCTGTCGACCCGGAAGGACAAGATCGAAATCGACGGCCCCGAGGTCGTGTTGCCGCCGGCGCAGGTGCAGACCTTTGCCCTGGCCATTCACGAGCTGACCACCAATTCCGCGAAATACGGTGCGCTTCGCGCCGAAACGGGGCACCTGACAATCCGCTGGCGCGCCGCGGAAAATCTGGTGGTGGAATGGATCGAAACCGGCCTGAGGGGCGTTGAGCCTCCCGAAGCCAACGGTTTCGGGACCATGTTGCTGACCCGGATCCTGGCGGCACAGAACATCGCCGTCGATCTGGACTTTCGTGAAACGGGGCTCCGGGCAACGTTGGCCTTTGAAAAGGACCGGTAGTCGGAAACAGCGGGCCCGCCTCATGAAAGTACTTGTTTTGGAAGATGATCCTTTTCTGCAACTCGACGTGGCCGAAACCGTCACTGCGCTGCGGCATGAGGTGGTCGGACCGTTTTCGCAGGAAGCGGCCGCCATCGCCGCGCTTGATGATGTTCTGCCCGATGCCGCGCTGCTCGATTTCAATCTCGGCAACGAGTGCGACAGCAGCCGGCTGGCCGATCTTCTGGTCGAACGGGGCGTGCCCTTCGCCTTTTCCACCGGTCACACGCGCAACCACCTGCCCGAGCGATTCGCCAATGTCGCGATCATAGAGAAACCCTATCGGGATTCCGACATATCGGCCTTCCTGGCACGCCTTTAGGCCCGCGAGGGACCCGGAGCGGCCCGAGGATCGTTGACCCGGGGTGGCGCCGCCTTCCAGCGGTTCCCGCCGCCTGAACGACGATCTGAAGAAGGCCGTTCATGAAGTCTCGGTGATGTCGTGTTCATTCCAGCCTCCGGGTTGGGGCGGGCGCCAACCTTCGCCCGCCCGACCGCATCTTCGCGATGGAGGAGGATCGTGGCGATGCCCCGGATCAGGCGACGATGATGAAACGCTATGACATCCACACCGAAACGATGACGGATTGCTATGTCTGCCACCGGTGCCGACCGGCGCGGCCTGCGGCGAGGAGGCCGGGCGGCTGCGGGTCTGGACCGTGCGCCAGTCCTATTCCGAAGCGCATTCGATCACCATCATCGGGCTGGCGGTGTCTCGAGTCTCCGGATGATCTCGGCGGCGTCCCGCAGCGTCTGCCGGGGCGTCGCGGTTTCGGGACTGGGGCTCATGCTCTCTTTGATCTGCGTTCTCTCCTCCTTCTGGATGGGGTGGCAGCATGCCTGGAACTGCAGAGGCAAGGACGGGGCGGCAGGAAATGTTCCCGAGAGTCCGTCGACCGACCGATGCGCGCCGGCA
>JAUIBJ010000598.1 GCA_030428025.1 Alphaproteobacteria bacterium | reverse complement strand
TGGGCGGGGCGGACGACAAGAGGCTGAGCCTCACCCACCGGATGACCCGCAGCGACGGGCGCACCGCCGCCGAAGCCGAGATTCTCTTCGTGCATGTGGACCATTCGGTGCCATGCGCGGTGTCTTTCGCCCCCAAACTGCGCGCGCGGCTTACCGGCATGTCCGCGCTCGCCCATCTTCGGAGTCCCGCCGCATGAACACGCCTTTTTTCGGCTTCCTGCACGACCTGACCTGGGGCGATCTGCCCCTTGAGGTTCAGGACCACGCCCGCCGCTGGCTGCTTGATCTGGTCGGCGTCGCGGCGGGCGGGTCGACGACGCGCCTGGCGTCGATCGTCCGCAACCATGCCGCGCGGCAGTTCGGCGCCGGCGCGCAGGGCGCAAGGATGCTCATGGGTGGCCGCCGCGTCAGCCCCGCCGGTGCGGCTCTGGCCGGCGGCATGACCATCGACGCGCTGGATGCCCATGACGGGCACAAACTGACCAAGGGCCATGTGGGCTGCGGCGTGCTGCCGGCGCTTCTGGCGCTGACCGAGGCCGAGGCGCAGGACGACGACCGCGACTTCCTGACTGCGCTGGTGATCGGCTACGAGCTGGGCACCCGCGCCGGCATCGCCCTGCACCGCACCGCGCCCGACTATCACACCTCCGGCGCTTGGGTGGCGGTGGCCTGCGCCGCTCTTGGCGCGCGTGTGCTGGGGCTCGACGGCGCAAATACGCGCGAGGCGATCGGCATCGCCGAATATCACGGGCCGCGCAGCCAGATGATGCGCTGCATCGACCACCCCACCATGCTGAAGGACGGCTCGGGATGGGGCGCCATGACCGGGGTTTCGGCGGCCTATCTGGCCGCCGACGGGTTCACCGGCGCGCCCGCCATTTCCGTTGAGGGAGAGGACGTGGCCGACCTCTGGGCCGATCTGGGGCAGACCTGGCGCATTCTCGAACAGTACTGGAAGCCCTTTCCGGTGTGCCGCTGGGCGCAGCCGCCGGTGCAGGCGGTGCTGGATCTGCGCCGTGCCCACGGGCTGAGCGCCGGCGATGTCGACCGGATAGAGGTGACCACCTTCCACCAGTCGCTGCGCTTGGCCACCCGGACGCCTGCGACCACCGAAGAGGCGCAGTATTCCACCGCTTATCCCACGGCGGTGGCGATGGTGCGCGGCGGGATCGGGCCGCAGGACGTGGCCGAGGCCGCCTTTGGCGACCCGGACATCCGGCGTCTGGCCGAGGGGATGGTGGTGACCGAAAGCGACGACTACAACGCCGCCTTCCCGGCGCGGCGCATCGCGGATGTCACGCTGGTGCTGACGGATGGCACCCGGCTTTCTTCCGGCCCCACCGAGGCGAAAGGCGACCCCGAGGCGCCGGCCTCGATGGCGGATGTGCGCGCCAAGTTCCACGCCTATGCCGACCCGGTGCTGGGCGCAGGTCCAGCCGGGGCGCTGGAACGCGGCATCGACGCCCTGGGCAGCGGCGAGAGCCTGAAGCCCGTGCTCGACCTGATCCTCGCCCCCGCGCAGGCGACCCAACCCGAAGGCATTCCCGCATGAGCGATCTCGTTCTTTACGAAACCCGCGGCCCCGTGGCGATCCTGACGCTGAACCGCCCCGAGCAGCGAAATTCCGTCGATGCCGCGCTGGCCGAGGCCCTGCGCGCCGCCATGGCCCGGCTGGAAGCTGACCCGGCCGTGCGGGTGGGCATTGTCACCGGCAACGGCTCCGTCTTCTGCGCGGGCATGGACCTCAAGGCGTTCCTCGGCGGCGAGGGGGAGGCGATCCTGTCCGGCGAGAACCGTTTCGCGGGGTTCGTCGATGCGCCGCGCAACAAGCCGATGATCGCCGCCGTGAACGGCGCGGCGCTGGCCGGCGGGTTCGAGATCGCGCTGGCCTGCGACCTGATCGTGGCGGCCGAAACGGCGGTCTTCGGCCTGCCGGAAGTGGCGGTGGGCATTTTCGCCTGCGCCGGCGGCCCGTTCCGGCTGGCGCGCAAGATCCCGCCCGCGAAGGCGCTGGAACTGGCGCTGACCGCCGACCGGCTTACCGCGCAGGAGGGCCACGCGCTCGGGCTGGTCAATCGCGTGGTGGCGGCCGAGGAGGTGCTGGAGGCGGCGCTTGCGCTGGCCCATCGCATCGCCCGAAACGCGCCTCTGGGCGTGGCGGCCAGCCTCGCGCTCGGCCGGGCCGCGCAGGCCGCCGACGAGCGCGTCTTCTGGGCGCTTTCGGATGCGCTCTGGTCCGACGTCAAGGCCTCGGCCGACGCGGTCGAAGGCCCGCGCGCCTTTGCCGAAAAGCGCCCGCCGGTCTGGTCCGCGCACGGCTGAACGCCCTTTCGGTGGCGGGCCGCCCTCAGCGCCCGCTGCGCGAGGCCCGGCGGAAGAGCCGTGCGACGATCATGAAGAAGAGCGGCACGAAGACCACGCCGAGGATCGTCGCCGACAGCGTGCCCCCCAGCACCCCCGAGCCGATGGCGTTGCGCCCGGCAGAGCCGGCGCCGGAGCTCAGCACCAGCGGCAGCACCCCCAGCGAGAAGGCCATCGAGGTCATGATGATCGGGCGGAAGCGCTGCCGCGCGGCGGTGGCGACCGCGTCGATCAGCGGCTCGCCCTGTTCATGCCGTTCGCGCGCGAATTCGACGATCAGGATGGCGTTCTTGCCGGTCAGCCCGATCACCGTCAAAAGTCCCACCTGAAAGAAGACGTCGTTGTCGAACCCGCCCAGCCAGGCGCCGGTGAGCGCCCCCAGAATGCCAATTGGCATGGCCAGCATCACCGCAAACGGGATCGACCAGCTTTCATACAGCGCGGCAAGCGACAGGAAGACCACCGCCAGCGACAGGGCATAGAGCAGCGGCGCCTGGTTGCCCGACTGGCGTTCCTCCAGCGACAGGCCGGTCCATGCGGCGTTGTAGCCGGCACCCAACTGTGCCACGAGCCGCTCCATCTCGGCCATCGCCTCGCCGGTGGTCACGCCGGGGGCGGGCGAGCCCTGGATCTGGATCGAGGGGATACCGTTGTAACGGTATAGGCCCTGTGCCCCGTAATCCCATCGCCCCTCGGCGAAGCTGGAAAACG
>JAUIBJ010000597.1 GCA_030428025.1 Alphaproteobacteria bacterium | reverse complement strand
GGTGCGGCGACTACAACGAAGCCTCGACCTATCTGGACCTCTTCACCTCCTATTCGGGCCATAACAACGGCAAGTTCTTCAACGAGCGCTATGACGAGTTGATGAAGCAATCCAAGACCGCCGAAAACCCGGCCCCGCTCTACAAGGAAGCCGAACAGATCCTCGCAGAGGAAATGCCCTTTGCGCCGATCTATCAGTACACCAAGGTTGAAATGGTCAAACCCGACATGCGCGGCATGAGCCTTAATAACCTTATGCAGAACTGGTACCTCAAGGACATGTATCGCGTCGCCAACTAAGGCGGCTTTTGAGGGGCGCGCCCGACGGGCGCGCCCCGCTTCCTTGCGGTGGGGTTCCCTCATGCTCTCCTATATCGCCAAGCGTCTGGCCATCGCCATTCCGACGCTGCTTCTTCTGATCATCATCTCGTTTCTCCTGATGCATGCAGCCCCCGGCGGCCCCTTCACGCAGGAACGTGCATTGCCGCCGCAGGTGCTCGCCAATCTGGAGGCGAAGTACGGCCTCGATCAGCCGCTGTGGAAACAGATGGCGAATTATGTCTGGGGCATCGTCGCACATTTCGATTTCGGTCCGTCCTTCATCTACAAGGACCGCACGGTGAACGAGATCATCGCCCAAGGCTTTCCAGTCACCCTGACCTACGGCTCTCTCTCGTTCGCTCTGGCCGTCGTCGTCGGCGTGACGCTCGGCGTCGCCGCGGCAATCCGGCACAATTCCTGGCTCGATTATCTCGCCGTCGGTGTTTCGATCGGCGCACAGGTCCTGCCGAATTTTGTCATGGCGCCGATCCTGGTTCTCATCTTCACACTCTGGCTGCGCTGGCTGCCGGGCGGCGGCTGGGAAGGCGGCCAGTGGCAGTACATGATCATGCCGGTCATTGCGCTTTCGACGTCGTTCATGGCCTCGATCGCGCGCATCACACGTTCCTCGATGCTTGAGGTGCTGAACTCCAACCACATCCGCACCGCCCGCGCCAAGGGCCTGCCCGAACGGAAAGTCATCCTGCGTCACGCGCTGAAGCCTGCGCTGCTGCCGGTCATCTCTTATTTGGGCCCCGCCTTCGTAACGATGATCACCGGTTCGGTCGTGGTGGACATGTATTTTTCCACCGGCGGCATCGGCAAAAGCTTCGTCGATAGTGCGCTGAACCGCGATTATGCGGTCATGCTCGGCGTGACGATCCTTGTGGGCGCGCTCACCATCCTTTTCAACCTCGTGGTCGATATCCTCTATGCCTGGATTGACCCGAAGATCCGGTACTGATCCCATGGTCGTCGATACGGTGAAGATGAAGAGCCTGAGCGACCGCCTAGCGGCCGAAGAGGTCAAGGGCCGCTCACTCTGGGCCGACGCGCGGACGCGATTCGTGCACAACAAGGCCGCCGTTGCGGGCATGATCGTGCTGATCCTCGTCGGCCTCTTCGCCATCTTCGGCAACTACATTGCCGCCTGGTCGAATGAGGAACTGGATTTCAGCGTTATGGGCCAGATCGCAGAACTGGGCGGACCGTCCTTCGAAAACGGCCACTATTTCGGCACCGACGACTTGGGCCGCGACCTTTTCGCGCGCACCGTGCAGGGCACGCGCATCTCGCTCATGGTCGGCATCGTCGGGTCCGCCATCGCGGTCATCGTCGGCACGCTCTACGGGGCGACCGCCGGCTATGTCGGGGGCCGCGCCGACAACATCATGATGCGCGCCGTCGATATCTTGATGTCGATCCCCTACATGTTCGTTCTGATCCTGCTACTGGTGATGTTCGGCCGCTCGATCTTCATGCTCTTTCTTGGCATCGGCCTGATCTCTTGGCTGGATATGAGCCGTATCGTGCGCGGCCAGACGCTGAGCCTGAAACACAAGGAATTCATCGAAGCGGCGCAAGCCACCGGCGTGCCCGCCTTCACCATCATCCGGCGTCATATCGTGCCGAACCTGCTGGGCGTCGTTGCCGTCTATGCAACGCTGCTTGTGCCGCTGATGATCCTCACCGAAAGCTTCATCTCCTTCCTCGGCCTCGGCGTGCAGGAACCGCTGACAAGCTGGGGGGCGCTGATTTCCGAAGGGGCCAAGACCATCAACTACGGCACGCTCTGGCAACTCGCCTTCCCGCTCTTCTTCTTCGTCATCACGCTGTTTGCCTTCTTCTTCGTCGGCGACGGCCTGCGTGACGCGCTCGATCCGAAGGACCGCTGAGATGGCATTGTTGGAAGTCAGGAATCTCGGCGTCAGCTTCTCCACGCCGGATGGCACGGTGAATGCCGTGAACGGGGTGAACTTCAGCCTCGACAAGGGCGAAACACTCGGCATCGTCGGCGAAAGCGGCTCGGGCAAGAGCCAGCTGTCGTTTGCGATCATGGGGCTACTGGCCCGCAACGGCACCGCAACCGGATCGGTGAAATTCGCCGGAAAGGAAATCCTGAACGCCCCGCCCCATGTCATCAACCCGATCCGGGCCAACCAGATCGCGATGGTCTTTCAGGACCCGATGACCTCGCTCAACCCCTATATGCGCGTCGCCGACCAGATGGCCGAGGTGCTGATCCATCACAAAGGCATGGGCAAGACCGAGGCAGTGGCCGAAAGCATCCGCATGCTCGATGCGGTGAAGATCCCCGACGCCAAGGGACGCATCGGCCTTTACCCGCACGAGTTTTCCGGCGGTATGCGGCAGCGGGTGATGATCGCGATGTCGCTGCTTTGCAGGCCGGAACTCCTTATCGCCGATGAACCGACAACCGCGCTCGATGTGACCGTTCAGGCGCAGATCATGGCGCTTCTGGCCGAGCTTCAGCGCGATTTCGGCATGGCCACGATCCTGATCACCCATGACCTTGGTGTGGTGGCGGGCTTCTGCGAGGATGTGCTGGTGCTTTATGGCGGTCAGGTGATGGAACAAAGCCCGGTCGACCCGCTCTTTCAAACCCCTGCTCATCCCTATACCCGCGGCCTCCTGAAGGCGATCCCGCGCGTCGATCAGGAGGGCGAGGAGCTTGACAGCATCCCCGGCAGCCCGCCCAACATGACCAATGCGCCGAAGGGGTGCCCCTTTGC
>JAUIBJ010000596.1 GCA_030428025.1 Alphaproteobacteria bacterium | reverse complement strand
CAACCACGTCGCTGTACCAGTGGACGTTGCAGACGGTCCGGCTTTCGCCGAACGCCCGCCCGCGGTCCAGAAGCGCTTCGGCGCGGTCGGGTGCCAGCTGCGCGAGGATCAGTGCCCAGCCCCAGCCGACGGCGGTATGGCCCGATGGGTAGGAGCCGTCCGCGAGCAAGGCCTCTTCGTCCTCGGGCGTACAGATCGGCGTGTCGCCGATCATGAAGGGCCGTTCGCGTTGATAGGCGTTCTTGGCCGAGTAGCTCGACAGGCCGATATCAGCGAGGCTGCGCCAGAGCAGGAGATAGAGCGCCGGGGTATCCGCCTCGGTGATCTCGAAGCCGAGCGTGCAGGAGAAGGCATCCACCGCGGCGGGAAACGACAGATCGGCGTCGCGGATCGCCATGTCCCAACGCGGGGTGTCGCGAAGCGCGCGCATGCTCACGGCCCATGCGGTATCAAGGACCTGCCGACCGGAGTCCGCCGCCGGAGCCGGGGGCACGAAGGCCGCGCTGTCCAGAAGCTCGTCTTTGGCCAGGTAGCCCTGAAGAATACCCGGCGCGATCTCGACGACACTCTGTCCCGAGACCACGACGGTTCTTTCTTCCGCGTTCGCAACACCGACACCGGCGACGGCCAGTGCTGCGATGAGTGCAAGAGACGGACAGGGTTTCCTCATGACATCCTTACTTCAGTTCACCGGTTCGATGGCCGGAAACGTCCAGCTGCCGTCGAGGATTTCGGCCCGCGGTTCATAGAGCCGGACCGTATAGTTCCAGCCCGGCGTGATGGGGATGCAGTTGACCCGACCGTCCTCGCAGCCGCCGAAATGAATCGTGTAGGAGCCGTCCTCATTCGGGGTGGCCGAGGTGTTGTTGTAGCTGTTCCGGCCGAGGTCGTTGGGCGCCAGGTAGCCCTCGGAGTCGTAGACGGTGATCGACCAGAAGGCGTCCACCGGCACGTCGCGCAGAGTCACTACATGCGGGGTCTCGCCGTTATTCATGTCGACGGCACCGACGATGCCCTGAGCCGTGGTGCCGGGTTGCCCAGCCCAGCCGGCCATTCCGATCAGGTGGTCGAGCGGGTCGATTTCACCTCGTCGCCCGAAGGACGTGGTGGATTCAAGCCCAACGACCGCTGCCAGGTCGCTGACGGCCTCGCGCGCTGCGGCGAGGGCCTCGAGATCCCAGTCCGGCGCCTCGAAGGGGCCGGTTCCGCCGCCTTCTAGGACAATGCCGTCCTGCACCGCATGGGCGCGGGCGGCATCGTCGGGATCGCCCGCGTCGATGAAGGTGCGGAACAGAAGCATCGCGAAACGGGTCCCAACCTCGTCCTCAGTGAGTTCATAGGAACCGGGTTCGGCGTAGGCGAAGTTATAGTGGTCCTGGCTGATGACCAGCACGGATTGGAACCGTCCGTCGCCCTCCGGCAGGGTCACCGTCACCGGCTCTGACAGGTCGATGATTGCGGCGGAGTACAACGTGTCCTGGTTGGCGCGGATGATCGGTTGCGGCTCGTCGGCCGAGGCGACCTGACGATCATGGGCGATCTCGCCCACAGTTGCGCCTTTGGTCTGCATTGTGAGCCGGAACATCGTGTCGCTTTCCGCGCGCATGAGGTTCTGGATCGTGATGGCCTCGGCGAGGGCGGGCGCGGGTGCGCAAAGGGCAATGGCAAGTAGGAGATATCGCATGTTTTCTGTCCTTTCTGTCAGTTCGCGGGCTCGACGCCCGGGAAGACCCAGCTTCCGTCCAGCACTTCCGGCGCCGCACGATAGAGCCGCACGGTGTATTGCCACCCCTGGACGAGCGGAAGGCAATTCACGCGCCCGTCCTCGCAGCCGCCCAGATGCACAGTCATGCTGCCGTCCTCGTTGCGTGTCCCGCTGACGGAATTGACGACATAGGCCCCGAGGGCGTTTGGCGCGAAATAGCGGTTCGCATCATAGAGGCTGACCGACCAGAAGTCTTGGACCGGAACATCGGCGGGCACCTCGATCTTGTACTCGCCCACGGGAAGTCCCGGCACGATCCCGAGATAGAGTGCCTCATTCTCGGGCAACCCGCCCCAGCCCCCGGCCGTCCCGATGAAATGCCGCACCGGATCGACATCCTCCTTCTTGCCGAACATGCGGAAACTGTCCGGCAGGTAGGGGCCAAGACCGACGGCGGCCTTCACAAGCCCCATGTAGCTCTCCTCGTCATAGGGCGGTACGATGAAGGGTTCGGACGAGGCGGCCTCGATGGACATCTGGTCCTGGATCGCGTGCACGGCGGCCAAGTCCGCGGGGTCGGTCGCATCCAGCAGCACGCGCAGGTAGACGGCGACATACGGCGTGTCGAACGTGTCCATGTCGAGCGTATAGGTGCCGCCGCCGTGGAAGACCCTGTTGAGGTAGTGATCCTGGTTGATGACCATCGCCGACATGTAGCGGTCGCCGACATCGGGAAGGGTGAAGGTGGCGCCCTCGCTGATATCGATGATCGCGGTGCTATAGAGCGTGTCCCGGTTCGCGCTGATTGTCGTCTGAGCATCGACGGGCATCAAATCGCGGAAGTGGTAGAACTGGTTCACCCCACCGGCGAGGGCAACGTATTTGCCGAACTCGATGTCTGTCGCGGCACGGATGAAATTGTCAATGGTGACCGGGATCTCGCGCGCGTCCACGAGGGCGTCGAGATTGTCGTCGGCGAACTGCGCCATGGCAAGCGCCGAGGAAAGGCCGGTCGTCAGTGCTACGGTCGCACCAAGTCGAACTAGGCTCATCATACAGCACGTCCCCCAAACGAATGCACCATCACAAATTCTAAAGGTTGTCTGAAGCCAAGCATTGATATGCCTCAATGACGGAAAAGTCCGCATAGCTGCCGCCAACCCAATCCACATCCGGTTGGGTGATTCCCTGTTGACACCGCTCTGTTACCGCATATCAGCGCGGCTTCTGAACGCGCCTGTCCTGTCGGCGCATCACAAAATGGCCGGTTCGGTCGCCGGGCTGATCACTCCGCCATCTGCCGGTCCACCTCGTGCTCTTCGTTGATCATCGCCTGCAACTGGCGGCGAAACCGCAGAGGGCCGCCGTCGAT
>JAUIBJ010000595.1 GCA_030428025.1 Alphaproteobacteria bacterium | reverse complement strand
CGCCGCCGAGGGGGCGGGCTTTGCCCCCGATCCGGTGCAGCGGATCGCGCTGACGCTGCCCGATGGCGGCCGGTCCGAGTATCTGGCCGCGGCGCGCGAGTTGCGGGGCGGCTTTCCGCTGTTCGTCGGCGTGTCGATGGCGCGGATGCAGGCGATGCTGGACCGGATGTGGTGGGTGATCGCCGCGCTGGCCGCACTGATGGCCGTGGCGGGACTGGCCACGGGGCGGTGGGTGGCGGACCATGTGCTGCACCGGCTCAGGCGCATCAACCGGTTTCTGGCGCAGGTGGGTGGGCGCGACGCGGCCGCGCGTCTGCCCACGGGCCCGGCCCGGGACGAGTTTGCCGATCTGGCCCGGCATGTGAACGCCATGCTCGACCGGATCGACCGGCTGCACCAGGCGCATCAGAAACTGGGTGACGCCATCGCCCACGAGTTGCGCACGCCGCTTGCGCGGATCCAGACCAAGCTGGCCCTGCTCGACGGGGACGAAGACGAAAAGACCGCCATCGCCGAAGATATCCGCGCCACGGTGCGGCTTTTCGACAGCCTGCTCAGCATTTCCGCCGCCGATGCCCAGTCCGGTTCGCGCCGGGGGCTGGTGCCGGTCGACCTGTCGGCGCTCTGTGGCGAGATCCACGAGCTTTACCTGCCCGCGGCCGAGGAGCGCGACCTGAAGCTCGACGCCGACATCGCGCCCGGCCTGCGGGTTCTGGGCGATGCGAACCTGATTGCGCAACTCGTCTCGAACCTGGTGGAGAACGCGCTCAAGTTCACCGGGCCGGGCGATGCGGTCCGCCTGACGCTGAAACCTGCCGGAGACCGGCACGAGATGACCATATCCGACACCGGCCCCGGCCTGCCCGACGGGCTGCGGGAAACACTGTTCGACGCCTTCACCCGCGGAGCCGACAAGCGGCCCGGCCACGGGCTGGGCCTCGCGCTGGTGCGTGCCATCGCTTTGCGGCACGGGGCGCGGCTGTCGCTGCCCGACGCCGGAAAGGGCTTCTCGCTCTGTGTGGCCTGGCCTAGATTCGACCGCGCCGAGGGCGATTCCGGGGGGCGGGACAGATGAGGATAAGGGCAGTTTTGCGAACGCTGGGCGCTGGGCTTCTGCTGGCCGGCTGCGCCGCCACCAACACGGCGATCAACGCGCCCCTGACCGGCAGCCGCAACGCGCTCGACCACGAACTGACCCAGGCGCGCGAACTGGGGCAGGACGGGATCTATATCGGGCTGGCCTTCTCGGGCGGGGGCATGCGCGCCTCGGCCTTCGCCCACGGCATGCTGGAGGAACTGCGCGCCACCGGGCGCGGGCCCGATGCGCCGGCGGGGCTGCTGGAGCATGTGGCGCTGGTCACGGGCGTATCGGGCGGCTCGGTCACGGCGGCCTATTACGGGCTGTACGGTCCCGGCGGGATCGACCGCTACCGCGACACCTATCTGGTGCGCAATGCCGAGAAATACATGGCCAATTCGCCCTTCAACCCGCTGGCGATCCTGCGCGGGCTGTCGGGCGGGGCCAACGGGCGCAAGACCTTTGCCCGCTTCCTGGACGAAAGCATCTTCAGGAAGGCGACCTTTGCCGATCTCGCCCGCCGCAAGCATGCGGTGACCTGGATCAATGCCACCGACGTCGCCAACAACACCCCCTTCCTGTTCTCGCCGGAAACCTTCGACGCGCTCTGTTCGGACCTGTCGCGCATGCCCGTTTCCGAGGCCGTGGCGGCCTCGGCCGCCTATCCGCTGGTCTTCAGCCCGATCGTGCTGGAGGCGCATGGCGATGCCTGCGACTATTCCGAACCCGACTGGCTGACGGCGGCGCGCCACAATCCCGAGGCCAGTTCGGCCATGCGCGCCTATGCGCGTACACTGGAAAGCTATCGCGACCCCGAGAAGGTGCGATTCGTCAAACTGCTCGACGGGGCGATCACCGACAATTTCGGGACCACCGGCCTGACCATGGCGCGGGCGAAGTCGCAGACCCCGCACGGACCGCTGACCGCGCAGCAGGCCGTGCGGCTGCGGCGGATGCTGTTTCTGGTCGCCAATGCCGGGGTGCAGACGGATTATGCCTGGACACGCAAGGCGGCCGGACCGGGGGGCATACAGCTCGCCACCTCCATCGCCAACGCGTCGATGAGTTCGGCGACACGCGTGGGCTATGACGTGATGCGGCTGACGCTCGACGACTGGCTGGCCGACCTGATCGACTTCCGCTGCGACCTGCCCGCGTCGGAGGTGCGGCGCCTGCGCGGTTCGCTCGACGGCTGGAATTGCCGCGACGTGAAGCTGTTCGTCGGCCAGGTCTCTTTCGAGGATCTGCCCGAGGCGCAGCGGCAAAGGCTCAACGAAATCCCGACGCGGCTGAAGCTGAATACAGAGGATGTGGACCGGGTGATCGCCGCAGGCCGCGAAGCGACCCGGGCGAATCCGGAATTCAACGGCTTCCTGCGCAGCCTCGACGCGTTTTCGGCCCGACGCATTGCCGTAGAGGGCGAAAGCGCAGTGTCGCCGCGACGCATTTCCCCGCAATAGCCTTGCCTAACGGCTTTTTTCACGAAAAAGCTTTTGGAATCCGGGGCCTGATGCTGCAATTCTGTGGCTGTTACTGGCCGGGGATGACCGGCTATTTCGGATCAGGAGACTTGCAAGAATGATTGAAGCAACCCGTTACAGCCTGCTGGCGCTCATGCTCGGCGGCGCGATTGCGGCCGCACCGGCCGCGGCGGAGGATAAGACAGGCGCCAATGTCGAGGCCACGGCCGAGGGCGAGCAGGGCGCAGTGGCCCGTGCCGCGATGGCGCAGGAGCTTTACGAATATGCGCTGGAAACCGAGAATGCCCTGTCGGCCCTGACCGCGGCACAGATCATGATGTCCCTCGACATGGAGGAGACCGAGCGCGAGAAGGAAACCAAGGATATCGAGGGCATGGAAGCACCCGAGGAAGGCGCGGACGCCGCCGAGGCGCCGGCCGATGCCGAGGACATGCTGGCCAGCGCCCGGGACTTTGCCGCAGGCGACCCTGCGCTGATGGGCGTGATCGAGGATATCGCCGCCGCCGGCAGCCGTGGCCGGA
>JAUIBJ010000594.1 GCA_030428025.1 Alphaproteobacteria bacterium | reverse complement strand
GGGTAAACCCATCGGCAACGGCATCGCGCTGGGTTGTGTGGTGACGACGCCGGATATCCTCGAACGGTTCGGCCGGAAGCACGAATTCTTCAGCACGTTCGGCGGCAATCCGGTGGCCTGCGCCGCCGCAGGTGCGGTGCTCGACGTGCTCGAGCGCGAAGGGCTGCAGGAGAACGCGCGGGATGTGGGCGCCCATCTGCTTCAGGGCCTGCGAGAGGTGGCGCGGGACAGCGATTGTATCGGTGACGTGCGCGGTCGCGGGCTTTTCGTGGGGGTGGACATCGTAACCGACACGGGTTCGATGACACCGGACGGCGCCCGGTGCGGCGCGATCAAGAACCATCTGCGCGACAACGGCATCCTCGTCAGCAGCGAAGGCTTTCACGACAACCTGCTCAAGATACGCCCACCCATGGTCTTCAGCCGCGCCAATGCCGACCGGCTGATCGATGGCCTGCGCCGTGCGGCGGCAGGAACCTGACCATGCAGCATCTCAAACCGGAAGGCCGCCATGACAGAGCTTGAGTTCGGGCCGGCGCTGCGCCGGGAGATCGAGACGGTCCTTGCCGCCTTCGCACCGGTGACGCGGGACAGGGACGGCCTGCGCGATGCCGCTGTCGCTCTTCTGATCGCGCGCCATCCATCCAGCGGGCAGCCCAGCGTCATCGTCACGCTAAGGCCCGACACGATGCGCCGGCACGGGGCGCAATACGCCCTGCCCGGCGGGCGGCTCGACGCGGGCGAGACGCCGGTTCAGGCCGCCTTGCGCGAAACGCGCGAGGAGCTGGGGTTGGCGCTTGGCGAGGCGGATATCCTCGGGCGACTCGACGATTTCCCCACCCGGTCGGGCTTTCGGATGGTGCCCTTCGTTCTGTGGTGCACGGATGCCACTGCGCTCGCCCCCGACCCCTCGGAAGTGGCCGAGGTCTATTTCCTCCCCTTTGGGGAATTGGACAGTTCCGACATCCCGCGGCTGGACCAAAGCCCGCATGGCGAGGCGCCGATCATGTCGGCCTTCTTCCCGACTCTCGGGCACCGGATGTTCGCGCCCACTGCCGCGATCCTGTATCAATTCCGGGAGATTGCGCTGCGGGGCAACCGCATACAGGTGTCGCATTTCGAACAGCCGACCTTCGCTTGGAAATAGTGTTGGGCGCGCTTGCCGCCGCATGTGGTCCGGCGATTCCCCTATTGACTGGGCGCGTCCGATTTCCTCAACTGTCGCCGACGGGATTGGCAGAGCGAAGTGCACGACATGGCCGAATTCAGCAAACCGGACGAAACCAGACGGGTGAAAGTCGCCGGGCATGAGGTTGTAACCTACAGCTGGGGCAGCGGAGATGAGGTTGTCTTTTTGCTCAGCGGCGGGCCGGGCCTGCCCTGCCGCTATCTGGCCGAGCCGCATCTGCGGCTGGTCGAGGCGGGCTTTCGGGTGGTCAGCTACGACCAGCTGGGCACCGGGCAGTCGGACCGTCCCAAGGACGACGCGCTCTGGCATGTGGCACGGTTCGCCGAGGAGGTCGAGACCGTGCGCACGGCGCTTGGGCTCGACCGGTTCCATTTGATCGGGCACAGCTGGGGTGGCTGGCTGGGCATGGAATATGCCGTCACCCATCCCGGCGTTCTGGCCAGCTTCGTGATTGCCAATTCGGCCGCCGACATCCAGCATCTGGTGAGCGAACTCAACCGGTTGCGCGGCGGGCTGGGGATCGAGACCGTGCGGATGATGCAGCGCCGCGAGGCGGAATGGTCGATCGACCACCCGGAATACCAGGCCGCGATCACACTGCTGAATTATCGCCATGTCTGCCGGCTCGACCACTGGCCGCCTGCCCTGGCCGATTCGGTTGCCGACTGGAACATGGATCCTTACATGGCCGTGCAGGGGCCGAACGAGTTTCTCTATATCGGCAACCTGAAGGACTGGAACCGTCTCGACAGCATGGCCGGTTTCGCCGAACCCTGCCTGATCCTCTGCGGCGCGCATGACGAGATGACGCCCAACTGCGCGCTGCGGATGCACCGGGCCATTCCCAATTCAGAGGTGGCGGTCTTTCCCAACAGTTCGCATACGCCCTTCTACGAGGAACCCGAACCGTATTTCGCGCGGATCGAGAAATTCCTGCGCGACCACCCGAGCCGGTAGGGGCGGGGCCTGCCGCAGGCGCCCTCGCCGGTCTCAGTCCAGGTTGGTTTGACACCAGCGCCGCACGGTTTCGGGGTCTTCCTCGTGTGCCAGATGCCCGAGTCCGTCCAGCATCACCAGTTCCGCATTCGGCAGGGCGTCCCGCGCCGCGGCAGAGACCTTGGGCGCAACGGCCTTGTCATTCGCCCCGGCCAGCAGCAGGCTTTGGCTGTGGATCGCGTTCAGTCGCCGTGCCAGTCGGTCGATGTTCCAGCGGGCCATCATCTGCAGGGTTCCGTCGACATGGGCACGGTCGCCAAGCAGGCGCGTGTAGTAGGACAGGCCCTCTTGCGACAGGCTCGACCCGGTGCTTTCGATCAGGCGCCGCGCCCGGTGCGGCTGCGGTCCGCCCAGCGTAAACGCCACGGATGTCAGCGGATTGAGCGCCAGAACTTTCGCAAAGAGCGGAAACAGCCAGGACGCCATACCTTCGAACCTCCCCAGAGCCGAATTGATCCCGACCACCCGCGGCGGTGCGCCGCCGCCGGCCGCGATCCTGTCGGCCAGGTTGAAGGCAAGCGCGGCGCCCGCCGAATGGCCGACAAGGGCCGCAGGGCGCCAGCCCTGCGAGGCGCAGAGATTGGCGATATCCTCGGTCATTTCCTGAAGTCCCAGCCGTTGCGCCGTTCCGGACCGGGTGAATCCCTGTCCGGGCAGGTCGAGCGCCACGACGTGGCGGGTTTCGGCAAACTGTTCGAGCATGTCGCGCCAGGTATGCGTGGTCGCACCCGCACCGTGCAGCAGGAGCAGCGTTTCGCCCTCGCCGGCCTGCTGAACGTGCCAAAGATGCGGCGGGCAGTCGATGCGGCTGGACAGATGGCTCAGGGGCCATGTCGGCAGATCCCTGGACCAGTCCACCGGGCTAGACCCCGATGGCGCTGTCCGCCGCCAAGCTGATCGCC
>JAUIBJ010000593.1 GCA_030428025.1 Alphaproteobacteria bacterium | reverse complement strand
GCCGACGAACAAGGGGGCGAGCCGGATCGAGGCGGCCTTCGAGGAAAGCGACCAGCGCCGGTATTGGGTGCCGTGCCCCGCATGTGGCTCGGAACAGGTGCTGACCTGGGGCCAGGTGAAATGGGACAAGTGCGTGTTCCACGTGATCGTGGGCAGGGATTCCACGGGATGATGGGCGCCCATTCCACGTGATCGTGGGCAGCCGTTCCACGCGATCGTGGGCAAGTTTGGCCGACAGTCTGAATTTACGGTGATCCTCGTTTTTGAGCGAGGGAGCCGAGATGCCAACGGGACGACTGTCGATGCGCCGGATACGAGACGTGCTGCGCTTGAAGTATGCGCAGGGGATGAGCGAGAGGGCGATCGCCGCCTCGCTTGGGCTTGGGAAAGGAACCGTCGGGGCCTATCTTGGTCGGGCGCGGGCAGCCGGTCTGACTTGGCCTCTTCCTGTCGCCATGTCCGACGACGACCTCGAGTTGTTGCTGTTCCCGGCGGCGCCGTCAGTGCCGGACCGGGATCGTCTCGTGCCCGACTGGTCCTTCGTGGACCGGGAACTGCGGCGTCCGGGCGTCACGCGCGCCCTGCTCTGGGAAGAGTATCGCGCCGCCCACCCCCTTGGCTTTGGCTATGCCTGGTTCTGCGAACATTACGAGGCCTGGAAGGGCCGGGTCCGACCGACGATGCGCCAGACGCATGTAGGCGGAGAGAAGGTCTTCGTCGACTTTGCAGGCGACACGATCGACGTGATCGACCCTGCGACCGGGGAAGCTCGAGCCGTGAAGCTCTTCGTCGCGGCGATGGGAGCATCGAACTACACCTACGCCGAGGCGGTGGTGTCCGAAGGCCTTGAGGACTGGATTGAGGCGCATGTCCGGATGTTCACCTTCCTTGGCGGCGTGCCGAAGGTCGTGGTGCCTGACAACCTGAAGTCGGCGGTGTTCAAGGCCGACCGCTTCGACCCGGGGCTGAACCGCACCTATGCCGAGATGGCCAGCCACTACAGCACCGCGATCCTGCCGGCGCGTCCTTACAAGCCCCGCGACAAGGCAAAGGTGGAGGTCGCCGTGCAGGTCGCGCAGCGCTGGATTCTGGCGAGGCTGCGCAACCTGCGCTTCTTCTCTCTGGCCGATCTGAACGCCGCCATCCGGCGGCTGGTGGACGAATTGAACATGCGCGTGATGCGCGGCTATGGCGCCAGCCGCTCCGATCTCTTTGCCACGATCGACCGGCCGAACCTCGAGCCGCTGCCGTCGGAGCCTTACAAGTTCGCCCGCTGGAAGCGGGCCCGCGTTGCGCCGGACTATCACGTTGAGGTGGACAGTTCGTGGTATTCCGTGCCGTTCGGGTTGATCCGGCAGGAGGTCGACGTCCGCGTCAGCGGGGTCATTGTCGAGATCTTCCACAAGGGACAACGGGTTGCCAGCCATCCGCGCTGCCCCGGTCGGCGCAGCCATGTGACGGTTCCGGAGCACATGCCGTCGTCACACCGTCGCCATGCGGAGTGGACGCCGGCCCGGGTATTGGCGCAGGCGGCGAAGCTCGGTCCATCGGTGACGGCATTCTGCGAAGCCGTGATGGCCGATCGCCCACATCCCGAGCAGGGCTTTCGATGCTGCCTCGGCGTTCTCGCACTGGCCAAGAGCTACGAGGCTGCTCGCCTCGACGCCGCCTGCCGGCGCGGATTGACGATCCGGGCCCGCTCCGTCGCTTCGATCAGGTCGATCCTGAAGAACGGGCTCGAAAGCGCCTTCCACGAAGAAGTCCCCGACCAGAGCCCGCTTCTGCACGCGAACATCCGCGGACAGGGCTATTACCATTGAAAGGAAAACTTACCGTGCTGATCCATCCGACATCCGAGCGGCTCATCGCCCTCGGCCTCACCGGCATGGCCAAGGCGCTGGACGAGCAGCGCCAGGCCGCGGCCACGTTCGACAGCTTGGGCTTCGAAGAACGCCTGGGCCTTCTGGTCGATCGCGAGGCCGCTGAGCGGGACACCAAGCGACTGACCGCCCGCCTCAAGTTTGCAGCTCTTCGCCAAGCTGCCTGCGTAGAGGATATCGACCTGCGCACCCCGCGCGGCATCGACCGCGCCGTGATGGCCCACCTCATCGATGGCGCCTGGATCGGTCGGCATGAGAACCTGCTCATCACCGGGCCGACCGGCCTCGGGAAGAGCTGGATCGCCTGTGCCCTAGGCCACAAGGCCTGCCGGGACGGCCGACGCGTCGCCTATCACCGGGTGCCGAAGTTGTTCGAGGCGCTCGCCATCGCCCGCGGCGACGGACGGCACGCCAGGATGTTGAAAGGCCTCGAGCGGATCGAGCTGCTCATCCTCGATGATTGGGGCCTGTCAGCTCTGACAGCTCATGAGCGGCGTGACCTGCTGGAGATCCTCGAAGACCGCCACGGCCGCGGCTCCACGATCGTCACAAGCCAGCTCCCGGTCGAGCATTGGCACGAAGCCATCGGTGATCCGACCCTCGCCGATGCCATCCTGGACCGCCTTGTTCACAACGCTCACCGGTTGCCCCTTACCGGCGAAAGCATGCGGAAGCGCGCAGCCATAGTGAAACCGCTTGACCCGACGGGTTGAGCCTGACTCCATGCACCAGTCGGTCAGACTGCCCGAGGCGTGGAATGGCTGCCCACGATACCGTGGAATCGATGCCCATCTTCCGTGGAATACGCATGTCAGAGGAGGTTGGCGACTGGGCGGGCCATGACATCGCGAGTTTCGCCCCGGTCGGGCTGCCGCGACGGATCGAGGTCAAGACCACGAACGGATGGGAGCGCCCGCCCTTCCACATGACGCCCAACGAACTGGCCGTGGACGAGGAGCGCAGGTCGGAACGGTGTCTGTTCCGACTCTGAAACTCGTCCCGCGAGCCGAAGGCGTTCGAGCTGCATCCCCTGCTCGTCGCGCATGTCTTGCTGACCGCGACGAGCTTTCAGGCGAGCTTTCACTGAGGCTCAGTCGAACACCCGCTTCGGCTGTTCGTGCCACGGCAGGGCCGCGACGTCGGTCAGTTTCAACAGGGTCACGGCGGGCACCTCGCGCTTGTAGACCAAGCGCTTGAGGACCCCCGGC
>JAUIBJ010000020.1 GCA_030428025.1 Alphaproteobacteria bacterium | reverse complement strand
TTCATGCGCGGGCTCTGGTGGCGGGGGGGCTGGTGTCGGAGCGTTCCTGGGGCGGCAGCAGATGGGTCAGGGGTACCGAGGCCTCGATCACCGTGCCGGTCCTGCTGGACAGGATCCGCAACGTGCCGTCAAGCTGGTCGATGCGTTCCTGCATGTTGCGCAGTCCCAGACCCGTGGCCGATTTGCCGGCGCCGGCGACATCCAGCCCGCAGCCATTGTCGGAGATCCGAAGGGTAGCACCCCGGCTGTGGCCGCGCACGTCGAGCGAGACGCGGGTCGCGCCGGAATGGCGCTCGACATTGGTCAGCGCCTCCTGCGCCACGCGGTAGAGCGCGATCTTGGCATCGCCGTCCAGCCGGTTGCGGAAGACGACCGTGGCGAACTCGGTCTCGATGCCGGTGCGCTGTCCGAAATCGTCGATCAGCGCCTTGAGCGCGGGGCCGAGGCCCAGATCGTCGAGCACGCCGGGCCGAAGGTCGCGGCTGATGCGGCGCACCTCCTGAATGGCGCCGGCCAGATATTCGATGCCCTTGTCGAGAGTTTCCCCCGCCCGTGCGTCGCCCGCATCGAGCCGCCGGCGGGCAGTGTCGAGCGCATAGCGCACGCCCACGAGGATCTGGCTGATGCCGTCATGCAGTTCCCGCGCCACCCGTCCGCGCTCTTCCTCCTGAGCGTCGAAGACGCGCTGGGTGAGCTTCTTCAGCTTGGCGTCTGCCAGCCGGCGCTCGCGCAGATTGATGAACAGCCCGGAGGTGAAGACCAGAAGCAGCGCCGCCAGCGTGATCCCCCCGATCCACAGGAAGGTGCGCTGCAGCCGCGCCTCCACCCCGGCGCGCGCCGCGTTCACCGTGGCCAGCACGTCGTCGATGAACACGCCGGTGCCCACCGCCCACCGCCAGTCCTGCAGGCCGATCACATAAGTCACCATGCGCGCCGTCTCGCCCGTCGAGGGCTTGCGCCAGTCATAGCTGTGATAGCCCCCGCCGGACCGGGCCAGACGGATCAGCTGGTCGGTGACCGGCGTGCCGGCGGCATCCGTGAGCCCCCGCCAGTTGCGCCCGATCAGGTCGGTCTGGCGCGGGCTGACGAGGTTGTTGCCGTCGTAGTCGTAGACGAAGAAATACCCGTCCTGACCGTACAGCATGCCCGCCAGGATCTGTGTGACATGCAGCATCGCCACCTCGTCGTCGGGGGCGGCGCGGCCGTAGATGTTGACGAAGGCGGTGCGGGCGATCGAGAGGTAGTTCTTCAGTTCGTCCCGCTTTGCGGCGATAAGCTGATCCTCGAGGTTGCGGATCTCGCGCTCGGCCAGTTGGCGCGATTCCAGCGTGACGATGACCGAGATCAGAACCCCCGCCAGAATCAGCGGCAGGGTCGCGGTGAGAAAGAGCTTCTGTCCATAGTTCAAGCGGATGAGGTCGCGCAGCGCTGCCATGGCGAATCGATAGAACGAATTGGGGCCGATGCCCAGTTTTATCGCGCATTCGCCCCTTGCGGACCCGTTTTTGTGGATCTGACCCCGCGTCAGGGCCGTTTCTACGCAGTTGTCGGTATTCCCATGCATGACCGGTCGAGTTAGGGTTCGGCCACTTGCAAACGATCCGCGCACGGGCCGGGACAGCCCGTTGCGCAAATAACGAATCGGGAGGAATTGCTACATGGATCGTCGTTCATTTCTGAGAACCTCCGCCCTCGGCGGCACCGCCGCGGCGGCCTCGACGCTGGCCGCGCCGGCAATTGCCCAGGGCAACCGCACGCTGACCATGGTCACGACCTGGGGCCGGGGCCTGGCGGGCGTATTCGACGCCGCGCAGCGCGTGGCCGACAGCGTCACCGCGATGACCGATGGCGCTCTGACCGTCGAGGTCAAGGGCGCGGGCGAGCTGGTGGGCGCCTTCGAGGTGTTCGACGCGGTCACCGCCGGTCAGGCCGACATGTACCACGGCGCCGACTACTATTTCGTCGGCCAGCATCCGGGCTATGCCTTCTTCACGGCCGTTCCCTTCGGCATGACCGCGCAGGAGCTGGTCAACTGGTACTATCACGACGGCGGCCACGAGCTGCATGACGAACTGGGCCAGATCTTCGGCCTGAAGAGCTTCCTTGCCGGCAATACCGGTGCCCAGGCCGGCGGCTGGTTTGCGAAAGAAATCAAGAGCCCCGAGGATTTCAACGGTCTCAAGTTCCGCATGCCCGGCCTCGGCGGCCAAGCCCTGGCCAAGCTGGGCGCAAGCGTGCAGAACATCCCCGGCGCCGAAGTCTATCAGGCGCTGGCCTCGGGCGCCATCGACGGCACGGAATGGATCGGGCCCTGGGCCGATGAGAAGGCGGGCTTCCAGGAAATCACCAAGATCTACTATACCGCCGGCTTCCACGAACCGGGCGCGGGCCTGTCGGTCGCCGTCAATCGCGAGGTGTTCGAAGACCTGCCGGCAGCGCATCAGAAGGTGATCGAGATCGCCTGTGCCGAGGCGCACCAGTGGAATCTTGCACAGTTCCTGTCCAACAACGGTTCGGCGCTGCAGCGCCTGCAGTCGAGCGGCGTGCAGACGCTCGAGTTCCCCGACAGCGTCTGGGATGCCTTCGGCGAGGCCTCGATGGCCGTGCACGAGGAGAACATGGGCGACGAACTGTACAAGAAGATCTATGACAGTGCGATGGCGTCGATGGCCTCTTCCTCGGGGTGGATCCAGAAATCGACCGGCGCCTATGTCGAACAGCGCAACCGCGTTCTGGGCTGACGGATACCCGATCTGAACCGGGCGGATCCCCGATCGGGGGGTCCGCCTGACGGCATGACAAGACGGGCATCAAGAGCCCGCAAGACGCGGGAAAGGGGCGCGGGGGACCCATGCTGGACGCAATCGTCTGGTTTTTCCAGAATATCGGCCTGGCCTTCTACAATTTCTTCTATGCGCTGACCCACCCCGGGCTCTGGCTCGACTGGTCGGACAAGGAAGCGATCATGCGCTTCGTCTATTACGGCGGGTCGGTGGAGCTTTTCTTCGTTGCCTTCACCGCGGTGCTGCTTCTCTTCGCTGTGGGGTTGTGGCGCAACGGGTTTCTGTGGGGCTGCGTGCGGGTGCTGGAAGGCTTCGCCAATTCGGTGGGGCGCTTCTTTGCCTGGGCCGGACTTTTGATGGTGCTGCAACAGGTGGTGATTGTTTTCGTCCAGCGCATCTTCGCCCGTCCCGACATCTCCATTGGTTTCGGCATCCCGCTGGAGATGGATATCAGCTGGTGGTCGGAAGAGCTGAAATTCTACAATGCGCTGGTGGTGGCGCTGTGTTGCACCTACACCTTCGTTCAGGGCGGGCATGTGCGCGTCGACCTGATCTATTCCGCCGTCGGACACCGCTCAAAGCGGGTGATCGACATGGTTGGCAGTCTGGTCTTCATGATGCCGATGGCGGTGCTGATCTGGATGTATGGCTGGTATTTCATGTGGCGGCACCTGATCACGCCGAAACCCTCGGCCTCCGACACGCTCGACCGGCTTCTGATGAAGGCCCGTGCCGTGCGCTGGAACGTCGAGACCATCGGCTTCAGCCCCAGCGGGTTCAATGGTTATTTCCTGTTCAAGATCCTGATGGTCGCCTTTGCCGGCATGGTCTTCCTTCACGCCGTGGCCTTCTTCTTCCGTTCTTTCCTGGAATGGAAGGAGGGGCCGGCCAGCGAAAACAAGTACCTCGACAAGGACAGCCTGGGCGAGGGCGAAGAAGCCTTTGAAGGCACGCATTAAGGGGGCAGGGGACAATGCTATTCGGACTTGACGGAGTCGAGATCGGCCTGATCATCGTCTTCCTGTGCCTCTTCGGGGGAATCCTGTCGGGCTTTCCGGTGGCCTTCGCCATCGGCGGGGCCGGGGTGATCTCCTTCGGGATCATCGCCGCGCTGGACAGTGCGGGGCTTCTGATCCACCAGGCCATCGACACGTCATCGGAGGCCTATCACGCGCTGACCGCCAGCGGGGTCAAGCCCGAGACGATCTCGATCTTCCGATACCCCGACCTGCCACGGGTGGCCGAAGCGATCTTTCCGCGCGGCTGGGAAACCGCGCTTGACCGCAACATCTCCTTCATCGTCAACCGGATGAACGAACGGGTCTTCGCCGGTCAGTCGATCGAAACGCTGCTCGCCGTGCTGATGTTCGTGCTGATGGGGATCACGCTGGAACGCTCGAAGATCGCCAACGACCTTCTGACCACCATGGCCCGCGTCTTCGGCCCGCTGCCGGGCGGTTTGGCGGTTTCGGTCGTGGTGGTGGGGGCCTTCCTGGCCGCCTCCACCGGCATCGTCGGGGCCACGGTGGTGACGATGGGGCTGCTCAGCCTGCCCACCATGCTGCGGCACAACTACAGCCCCGAGATCGCCACGGGCGTGATCGCGGCATCCGGCACGCTGGGCCAGATCATTCCGCCCTCCATCGTCATCGTGCTTCTGGGCACGCTGGCGGGAGACCTCTATTCGGTGGCGCAGGAGAACCGTGCGCTGGAGGCGGGCTGCACCGACGCCCTGACCTATCTGGGAGAGCCGGCGGTCGTCTCGGTCGGCACGCTCTTCCAAGCGGCCCTGCTGCCCGGTATCCTGCTGGCGCTGCTCTACGCGCTCTATGCCTTCGGCTTCGCCCTGCTCAATCCCCGCCGCGCCCCGGCGGTGGACGACCTGGGCAGCACCAACATGGAGCCCGTCACCCGCGGCGAGAGCTTCACCTGGTTCATAGGCGTGCCCGCCGCACTCATTGCCGGGGCCCTTCTGATGGGGCAGGCGAATATCATCGGCTCGCAGGACCTCACCGTTGACAGCTTTTCCGAACAGGGCGAAGTGGCCAGCCTGCGCACCAATGTCAGCGCAGACTGCAAGGCCTCGATGATCGAACTGCACGGGCAGGAGGCCTGGGACGCGGCCGTGGCCGAACAGCAGGCCATCGACGAGGCCGGCGGCGTGCAGGAATCGCATGTCCTCACCGACGAGGAGATCGCCGAGCGGTTGGAGTTCAAGATCTCCAATGCCGCACCGATCGGCTCGGGCGTAGCCACGATCTTCGTGATCTTCGCGCTGGTCCTGGCGGTCGCCCGAGGGATCATGCCCTCGGCCAGCCCGGCGCCGCTGATCGTGGGTGCGGTGGGCGTGGTGCTGGGGCTTCTGGCCGATATCCTGCTGATCGGGCCGCAGATGAGCCCCGGTGCGACGATCCTGATCCTGCTCATTCCGCTGGCGCTCGCGCTTTACGGCTGCGCCCACGGGGCCGGGCGGCTGGCGCGCAACGAACTGATCCGTGTGGTCTTTCCGCCGCTGGTGCTGATCGTCGCCGTGCTGGGCTCGATCCTGGGTGGGATCACCAACCCGACGCCGGCGGCGGCGCTGGGGGCGGCGGGCGCCATCATGCTGGCGGCCTACCGCAAGCTGCGCGATGAAGAGCGCTCGGGCCGGGTCATCATCTACGCGACCCTGGCCATCATCCTGGCGATTCTGATGGGCATCAATTTCGATCTGCGGATCAACAACGAAAGCGTCTCGTTCGAAAGCTGGGTGGCGTTCTTCGTGGCCTATGCCGCCTATCTCTATGCCGCTTTCGGGCTCCTGTTCGCCTGCTGGGTGCTGTTCACCGGCGGGGTGCTGACGCCGGTGGTGCGCGAGACGGCGAAGGTGACCTCGATGGTCTTCACCATCCTGATCGGCTCTCAGCTTCTCAACCTCGTGGTCATCTCCTTCGGGGGCGAGCATTACATCCAGCAGTTCCTGCGCAGCTTCGACAACGAATTCAAGGTCTTCCTGATCGTGATGCTGGTGCTCTTCATCCTTGGCTTCGTGCTCGATTTCCTCGAGATCATCTATATCGTCATCCCGATCGTCGGGCCGGTGATCTATGGCGGCACCTTCGATCCGAAATGGGTGACGATCATGATCGCGGTGAACCTGCAGACCTCGTTCCTGACACCACCCTTCGGCTTCGCGCTGTTCTACCTGCGCGGTGTGGCCCCGCGAGAGGTGACCACCCGGCACATCTATCGCGGCGTCTTTCCCTTCGTCCTCATCCAGGTGGTGGGTCTGGCGATCCTGTGGTTCTTCCCGGCCATCGTGACGATCGTGCCGGCGCTGATCCCCAACTGACGGGGCCCAAAGGGTCCGGCCGCCGGAGAAGCAAGCGCTTTTCGGCGGCCGGGGCGGGGCCGCAGCGCCACCTTGGCGTTCGGCCCTGCATGCGCGTCAGGCGAGGCGGAAGACTCCGAAAAGCGTCCGGCGCGGCCGCGCCTTGCGCTCGGCGCCGGACGCGAGGATCGACATCGCCTGTTCGCTGCGCATCTTCCGGCCGATCCTCATGTAATGGGCTGTGTCGATCGAGCCGTCGGGGCGGGTTTTGATCTCGGTGGTCATCTGGGCCTCCTGTGCATATCCTGTGCCCATGTAGGCACGTCGCGGCCCGTTCCGCTTGAAGACGGTCTTGAGAAAGCCTTGCGGTTTCCTTGCGATTTCCATGAGCGCCTGATTTTTCTTGCCTCGACACCCCGAAAGGCGCGTTACTCGGGGCGTCATGATCTATCGCTTTGCAGAATGCGTTCTCGACACCGCGCGGCAGGAATTGCGGCGGGACGGCGCCCCGGTGCCAGTGGAGCCTCAGGTCTTCCACCTGCTGTCGGTGCTGGCCGCCGCGGGCGGCGACGTGGTCAGCAAGGAGGAACTGGTAGGGCAGGTCTGGAAGGGGCTCAACGTCTCGGACGCCACGATCAGTGCCCGGATCAACGCCGCGCGGCGCTCGGTGGGCGATGACGGCAGCGCGCAAAGGGTGATCCGCACCCTTCCCAAGCGTGGGTTCCAGATGGCCGTTGCGGTGGAGGAAGAGGGCACCGCCCCGGCCTGCGACACGCCCGCCGCCCCCGCGATCCGGTTTGCCGCCGCGCCGGATGGAGAGCGGATCGCTTTTACCCGCCACGGGCAGGGTCCGTCCCTGATGCGCGTGGGCCATTGGCTGTCGCATCTGGAACTCGATTGGGAAAGCCCGGTCTGGCAGCCGCTTGTCGCGCGGCTGGGGGCGCATTTCACGCTTTACCGCTACGATCTGCGCGGCACCGGGCTGTCCACCCGCGACGCGGAGAACCTCACGCTCGATGCCTTCGCAGGCGACCTGCTTGCGGTGGCCGACGCGGCGGGGCTGGAGCGGTTTCCGATCTTCGCCGCCTCGCAGGCGGTGCCGGTGGCGATCCGCTTTGCCGCGCGCCATCCCGATCGGGTGAGCCGGATGGTGTTATACGGCGGCTATGCGGTGGGCCGCGTGTTTCGCGCGCCGTCGCCCGGCGAGGTGGACGAGGACACAGTGTTGGGCCTGATCCGCGCGGGATGGGGGCGGCAGGACAGCGCCTTCATGAAGGCCTTCACCGCGCTCTTCATGCCCGACGCCACGCCCGAGCAGGTGCGCAATTTCGTACGCATCCAGAGCGCGTCGATTTCTGCAGAGAATGCTGCCCGGCTGCGGCAGGCGGTGGACCGGTTCGTGGTCGAGGAGGATCTGGCGCAGGTGCGGGCGCCGGTGCTGGTGGTGCATGCGCGCAACGACGCCATCCACCCGCTGTCGCAGGGGCAGTTGCTGGCCGCACGTCTGCCAGACGCCGATTTCATCATGCTCGATTCGCGCAATCACGCGCCGCTGCCGCAAGACCCCGGCTGGGGCCGGCTGGTCGATGCGGTGATCAGCTTTTGCGGCCAGGTGTAGGGCGGGTCCGGCCGATTTCGATCCCTCGTGCCCTGGGCGGGGACCGAAGCGGTGGTGGATACGGTCCAGGGCGGCGCAGACCAACGGCCGCGCCCCCTCAGCCCCCCTTGCCGGGCTTCAGCGGGCGGCTGTCGGGCAGCGAGATATTGGCCACCTGCTCGGCAATCGGATCGTTCGAGAGCGGATGCCGCTTGGCCTCGTAATCTGCCGGGTTACGCATCTTCTGCCACTCGCCGCCGGAATAGACCTCGAGACCCGAAAAGGCGGATTTGTAGCCCATCTTCGGGCTGCCCGGCACCCAGTAGCCCAGATAGACATTGGGCAACCCCGCCTCGCGGGCGATCTCGACATGGTCGAGGATGATATAGGTGCCCAGCGACTGGCGTGGCAGGTCGGGTTCGTAGAAGGAATAGACCATGCTCACGCCGTCATCGAGCACGTCCGTCAGGCAGACCGCCACCAGCGCCCCGGACTCGGCATCGGAATATTCCACCACCCGGGTGCGGATCGGCGTTTCCTCGATCATCGCTGCGAATTCGAAGGCGTCCATGTCGGCCATGCCCCCGGTGGCGTGGCGCGTTTCCAGATAGCGGCGGAACAACTCATACTGCTCTTCCGTGGCCCAGGCCGAAGTGGCGCGGCGTTCGAGATGGGCGTTGCGCTTCAGCGTCCGCTTCTGGCTTTTCGAGGGCTGGAAGGCCGAGACATTGATACGCGCCGACAGACAGGCCGCGCAATCGGCGCAGGAGGGTCGGTAAAGCACGTTCTGCGACCGCCGGAAGCCCTGTTTCGACAGGCTGTCGTTCAGACGCTGCGATGGTTCCCCCTGCAGTGCGGTGAACAGTTTTCGCTCCATCCGGCCATCGAGATAGGGGCAGGGCTGGGGGGCCGTCACATAGAATTGTGGCGCTATCGGCAGTGTGTGGCGCATATCGCTTTCTGGTCGTCTGGTTGGCTAGACGATAACAACCCGGACCGCATGCGCCAAGTCTCAAAGCGCGACAATGTGTTACGTGTTTGCGCGGCGATTGAGCGCAACGGTGCCCAGCAGATGGTCTGTCAGCCCTTGGGCGCGCGGTGTGGTCAGCATCAGCACCGCCGAGGCGAGTTGCAGGATGGCAAAGATGCAGGAGAGGGTGAAGCCCAGCGTGTGCAGGAAGGCCATCGACAGATCGAAGCGCCGACCGGAGAGTGTGCGGAACTCGATCGCCACAAGGCGCATCCCCCAGGTGGCCGAGCCGCGGGCGATGGTGGCGACACGGTAGGCAAAGCCCACCGTCAGCATCAGGATTGGGAAGAAAAAGAGGCCTGTGAAGGCGGTAAAGGGCAGGATCAGCACGCAGATCACTGTCACCAGAACGGTGTCGGCAACCCAGGCGACCAGACGTTTCAGCGGAACGTCCGCGTAGAAATCGGGCTGGGTTACGGGGTCGGGGATATGCCAGGTATAGTCGCTCATCGGTGTGGGGCCGGCCATCAGGGGAAACGGGACCGGCCCGGAAAGGTTCCGGGCCGGACAGGGGGCGTTCATGCCTCTTTCGGGGCGTCGTGGTCGCGGTCACTCTGCGCGGCGCGGGCGCGGTCTTCCATGAACTGGTCGAACTCGGCCTTGTCACGTGCATCACGCAGGCGCTGGAGGAAGGCCTCGAAGTTTTCCTGTTCGCGCTCCAGTCGTTCCAGCGTTTCGGCCTTGTAGGCGTCGAAGGCCGAGTTTCCGGTCGGACGCGAGGCGTGGAAGCGGCCAAAACCGCTGCGGCGATGGGACGAACAGGTCATTTTCTTGCTCCAGATCATGTAGGCGAGCAGGGCCAGGCCCAGCGGCCAGAACAGGATGAAGGCCAGAACCATGGCGGCGATCCAGGCGCCTTTGCCCTTGTCGTCCAGCCAGGCCTCGGCGCGCGACAGCCAGCCTGTAAAGCCGGTTGCGTGGTTGGGGGAGGCGAGGGTGTTCATTCGGTTGGGTCCTTTCGGGTCTCAGGGTCGTGTCTCTAATGTGAATGTCTTTCACATGCCCTAGATCGGGTCTGTTGGGCTTGGTTGCAAGGGCGTATGTGAATGTTTTTTACATTAGTCCGGCAAGTCACTGTTTTCATGTCAGGAAATTGGTAAATGATCGCGCCAGAATCGGCCCTCCGCACCGTTTTCCCCCATGAATAGGGCCGAAGGCGCCGCGCATCGCCACTGCGCGCGTCGACAATCGAGCGGCTTGCACGGATTTCCGCACCGCCACGCCCTTTGCATTGCAGACAGCAGCGCCTTAGCCGGTGAAATCGCCCTCTTCCGCCCCCGACAGCCGCAAAAGATCGTCCGGCGCGATGGAAAACACATGCCGGGGCGTGCCGGCGGCGGCCCAGACTTTGCCGAAAACCTTCAGGCGCGGGTCAAAGAAGGCGCGTGGCCGGGTCAGGTGCCCAACCGGCGCGACCCCGCCAATGGCAAAGCCCGTCTGCGCCCGGATCAGCGCGGCGTCCGCCTTGCCCAGCGGCTCACCCGCCAGCGCGCTGGCCTTGCCTGCATCCACCCGGTTGCCGCCGGCGGTGATGAAGAGCAACGCCGTGCCGCTCTCCTCGCCCCGGAACATGATCGACTTGGCGATCTGATCCACCTCGCAGCCCACCAGATCGGCCGCCATCTGCGCGGTTGTGGCCTGGCCCACCTCCACCGGCTGGCTTTCCACGCCGCCCTCATGCAGGGCGCGGGTGACGCGTTTGAGGCTTTTCGACATGGGGAAACCTCCCGTTCGGTACCCGCCCCGAGTAATCCAGCCGCGCGGCATTGACCAGCCCCGGCGGCGCTGTATCACTGGCGGCATGAGCTTCGCCGCCCGCATGACCCGCTGCCCGCGCCCATTCGAGCCCGATCCGGGGGCCGAGGCGCGCGCCCTCTTTCCCGATCTCGCGCCGGAATTGGCCGAGCTTGTCGAGGGGGCGGCGGGGTGCAGCCCCTATCTGCGCGCGCTGTGCGAGACAGAGGCGGCGTGGCTGCAAGCCGCCTTCGAGGCTCCAGAGGCCGCGCTGGACACCCAGGCGAAGGAGTTGTGCGAAACGGCACCCGACAAGGTTGCCGACGCGCTGCGGCAGGCCAAGCGGCGGGTGGCGCTGCTGGTGGCGCTTGCCGATCTGGCCGGGGTCTGGACGCTGGAGGAGGTGACGGGACGGCTGACTGCGTTCGCCGATCTCGCGGTGGGCCTTGCCCTGCGCGCGGCCATCGGGGTCGAACTCCGTCGCGGCAAGCTGCCCGACAGGGGCGATGCGGATCTGGACAGCGCCGCCGGCATGGTGGTGCTGGCCATGGGCAAGATGGGGGCGGGCGAGCTCAACTACAGTTCGGATATCGACCTGATCTGCCTCTTCGACGAAACCCGCTTCGACAAGGATGCCTATCACGAGGCCCGCAGCGCATTTGTCCGGGCCACACGCAAGATAAGTGCTACGCTCAATGACCGCACCGCCGAGGGTTATGTCTTCCGCACCGATCTGCGGCTGCGGCCCGATCCGGCGGTCACGCCGGTCTGCATGGCTATGGCGGCGGCAGAGACCTATTACGAAAGCCTGGGCCGCACCTGGGAACGCGCGGCCTATATCAAGGCCCGGCCCTGTGCGGGTGATATCGAGGCGGGGGCGCGGTTTCTCGACACGCTCCGGCCATTCGTCTGGCGCAAGCATCTGGATTTCGCGGCGATAGAGGACGCCCACGCCATGCGCCTGCGCATCCGCGAGCACAAGGGGCTGGGCGGTCGTCTGGCGCTGGAAGGGCACGACATGAAGCTCGGGCGCGGCGGCATCCGCGAGATCGAGTTCTTCACCCAGACGCAGCAGCTGATCTCCGGCGGGCGCGACCCCGACCTGCGGGTGCGCGGCACCGTCGAGGGGCTGCGACGGCTGGCCGAAAAGGGCTGGGTTCCCGACGAGGCCGCCGAGCTTCTGATCCGTCATTACCGGTTTCACCGCGAGGTGGAACATCGCCTGCAGATGCTGCGCGACGCCCAGACCCACAGCCTGCCTGCGAGCGCGGCGGAATTCGACCGGCTCGCCGCCTTCATGGACCGCGACCGGGCCGAACTGAAGGCCGAACTGCGCGACCGTCTGACCGAGGTTCATGAGCGCATCGAGGGGTTCTTCGCGCCCGATCCGGCGGCCCCGGCGCCCGAACCTTCCGCCGATCTCGACCCCGAGATCATTGCCCGCTGGCCCAGCTATCCGGCGCTGCGGTCCTCCCGCGCGGTGGAGATCTTCAAGCGCCTGCGGCCCGAGATCCTGTCGAAGCTGGCCAAATCCGCCAACCCGGACGAGGCGCTTCTGGCCTTCGACGGGTTCCTGTCCGGGCTGCCGGCGGGGGTGCAGGTGTTTTCTCTCTTCGAGGCCAATCCGCAGCTTGTCGATCTGCTGGTGGACGTCGCCGGCACCTCGCCGATGCTGGCGGCGTATCTCTCGCGCAACGCGGGCGTCTTGGACGCGGTGATCGCCGGCGATTTCTTCGCTCCCTGGCCGGGGCGGGCGGCGCTGGAGGCGGAACTGGCTGCGCGGCTTGAAAACGAGGACGACTACGAGCGCAAGCTCGACGCCGCCCGGCGCTGGCGCAAGGAATGGCATTTCCGGATCGGCGTGCATCACCTGCGCGGGCTGATCGGGGCCGACGAGGCGGGTACGGAATATGCCGAACTTGCCGAGGCGGTGATCGGCGCGCTCTGGCCCGTGGTCGAGACGCAGTTTGCGCGCAAGCACGGGGCACCCCCGGGGCGCGGCGCGGTGGTGCTGGGCATGGGGTCTCTGGGGGCGGCCAAGCTCAACGCCACCTCCGATCTCGACCTGATCGTGATCTACGATGCGTCGGGCGAGGACGCCTCCGACGGCCGCCGCCCGCTGTCGGCGCGAAGCTATTTCGCGCGGCTGACGCAGGCGCTGATCACCGCGCTCACCGCGCCGATGGCCGAGGGACGACTCTACGAGGTCGACATGCGCCTGCGTCCTTCCGGCAATCAGGGGCCGGTCGCCACCGGCTGGGGGGCGTTCCGTGCCTATCAGCAGGGCGAGGCCTGGGTGTGGGAGCATCTGGCGCTGACTCGGGCGCGGGTGATCGCGGGGCCCCAGGATCTGGCCGGGGATGTCGAGGCCTTTCGCCGCGAGTTGCTGGGGGAAAAGGGCGGCCGCGAAAGGGTGCTGGAAGGGGTGGCCGACATGCGCCGAAGGGTAGCCGAGGCCAAACATCCGGCCGGCGACTGGGACACCAAACTCGGCCCCGGCCGAATGCAGGACATCGAGCTTGTCTCGCAGGCAGGTTCCCTGATGGCGGCCGCGCCGGGGCGCGACGTGGCCTCGGGGCTCGACGCCTGTGTCGCAATCGGCTGGCTGGATGACGCGGAAAGGGATGCGCTCGGGCAGGCTTACGGTCTTTGCTGGTCCCTGTTGCAGGCGGCGCGCCTGCTGTCGGACAAACCGCTCGGGCCGGACGGGTTCGGCGAGGGGGCCACGGCCTTCCTGCTGCGGGAAACCGGGCTGGAGAGCCTCGACGAAATCCGCGCCGAGCTACGTGCGCGCACCGACCGGGCCGCCGAGATCATCGACGCGGCGCTGATGGCGAAAGGGTAGGGAGATGACGAGGGAACGCGACCCGCTGGACCCGAAGGGACTCATTCGCGAGGCCTATCGCATCGAGGGCATTACCGACGGGGAATGCCGCTCGATCTTTCTCGACTGGGCGCTGAGCCTGCCCGAGGACGAGGAGGTGCAGGCGGCCATCGGCACGCTTCTGGCGCGCAAGGAAGGGGAGTTTCCCGACCACCCTATGACAGCCGTGCTTCGGCAGGGGCTGGAACGGGCCGGCAAACCCCGCCGCCGCGGTGGCTGGCGGTCGCGCGAACGGGGGTAGGCGTAACCGACAGCGGGATTGCGCGGACGCGGATCAACCGCCCGATCACGCCGCGACGGGCACGCTTGCCGGCCTGCCGGCCCGCGTGCGGCGGCACACGGCCCCGGGAAAGCACGCATTTTGTCCAAAATGTGCCGTAATTCGCGGTCATTGTTTCGGATGTCATTACAGGCAAGACCCGCCTGGCACGGACCCAAAACAACCAGAAACGGCCGGTCCGGCGGTGCCGAGAGGAGGACGAGATGACGAAATTCGCAATGATCGCTGCCCTGACCGGAGCCCTGGCGCTGTCTGCATGCGCGCAGGCCCCACTGGAGACCGCATCGCGCAACGCGCCGGCGCCGCTCGAGACACGGGATGACGGGATCGCGGCCGCACAGGCCAGTTTCGACGTCCGTTCGGTGCGGGTGACCGTGCCGCGCAGCCTGAAGGTGTCCGAGGCCAACCGCTTCTATCCGGGCGGCGATATCGTCTGGCGCGAAGACCCGCCGGGCGACCGCCATGAGCAGGTGCGCAAGATCGTCGAGGCCGCCATGCTGAAGGGCGTGCGCGCGGTCGAGCCGGGCCGCGTGCCGGTGGTGCTGGATGTCGAGGTGACCCGCTTTCACGCGCTGACCGAAAAGGCCCGCTATACCACGGGCGGGGTGCACGCGCTGCAGTTCAAGATGCTTCTGCGCGATGCCGAGACGGGCGCGCCGCTGGGCGAGCCGAAATTCGTCAAGGCCGATTTCAAGGGGCTGGGCGGTCGCGCCGCGGTGCGGGCCGAACAGGCCGGGCTGACCCAGAAGGTCCGGATCACCGACCATCTGGCCAATGTGATCCGGCAGGAACTGACCAGCCCGGAGGGATATCACGCCGCCAATCTGGGGCTGATGGGCGCGCTCAATCAACTCTGATCTTTTCCGCCTGAGGGAAACCGCTTAAGGGGGACGGCATGATGCCGTCCCCCTTGCCCGTGATCCGCCTCAAGCCCAAGGCCAATGCCCGCGCTATCCGCCATGGCGCGCCCTGGGTCTATGACAACGAACTGGTCACCGACCGGCGCACCAAGGCGCTGGTGCCGGGCACCGTGGCGCTTCTGGAGGATGCCGGGCGCGAGCCGCTGGCGCTGGTGGCGGTCAATCCTGCGTCGCGGATCATGGCGCGCGTGCTCGACCGCGACAGCGGGGCCGAAATCGGGCGCGCCTGGCTGGCCGCCCGGCTTCGCGCGGCCCTGGCCTTGCGCGAGCGGCTCTATGACGCGCCTTTCTACCGGCTGGTCCATGCCGAGGGCGACGGGCTGCCCGGCGTGGTGATCGACCGCTTCGGCGACATCGCCGTGATCCAGCCCAACGCCGCCTGGGCCGAGCGGCTTTTGCCGGAGCTTGTGGCGGCGCTGCTGGAGGTGACGGGCGTCCAGACGGTGTTGAAGAACGCCTCGGGCCGCGCGCGCGGGCTGGAGGGGCTCGACGATGCGAGCGAGGTGCTGGCGGGCAGGGCGCCCGACGCGCCGGTGCCGGTGCAGATGACCGGGGCCACCTATCTGGCCGATCTGACGGCCGGGCAGAAGACCGGGCTCTACTACGACCAGCGGCCGAACCATGCCTTCGCCGCACGGCTGGCGACGGGCGCGCGGGTACTGGATGTCTTTTCCCATGTCGGGGGGTTTTCGCTGGCCGCACTGGCGGCGGGCGCGGAGTGGGCTCTGGCGGTGGACGGCTCGGAGCCCGCGCTGGCGCTGGCCCGCGGCGGGGCCGAGCGGATGGGGGTGGCGGACCGCTTCGAGACCCGCAAGGCCGACGCCTTCGAGGCGCTGGCCGCGCTGGCCGAGGAGGGGGCGCGGTTCGATCTGGTGATCTGCGACCCACCCGCCTTCGCACCCTCGAAACAGGCGCTGGAGGCGGGGCTGCGGGCCTATGAGCGGGTGGCGCGGCTGGCGGCGCCCCTGGTGGCGGACGGCGGGGTCCTGGGGCTCTGCTCCTGCTCGCATGCCGCCGATCTGGCGCGTTTCCGGGCGGCCTCATTGCGCGGCATCGGCAGGGCGGGGCGCGCAGGCCCGCTCATCCGCACCGGGTTCGCCGGGCCCGACCACCCGCAGCACGCGCATCTGGCCGAGACCGCCTATCTCAAGGCGCTGTTCTTCCGGCTGTGAGCGTTTCGCGGCAAATCCGCCGGGCGCGCTCGTCAGCCCTCACAGGCTGCCTCGCGGGGCGGCGATGAAGGTTCTTCTCGATACCTGCGTGCTCT
>JAUIBJ010000592.1 GCA_030428025.1 Alphaproteobacteria bacterium | reverse complement strand
TCTACAAGCCCCAGCTCGACGCCTATGTCCAGCGCGCGCTCGATCCGCGCGCCGCGCCCTCCTACGGCGTGCCCGGCGACGATTGAGGCCGCTTGCGGCGCGCGACCTATCCTTGCCCCTCCGGGGCCCCTATACTGCCCGAAACCGGGGCGGATGCGGGGCGCGTCGCGCCATCCGACGCCTGTAAGAGAGGTCGGGATGCTGAGATTCACGCTCAGGCAGCTGGAATATTTCGTCGCCGTGGGCGAGACCGGCAGCATTGCCGCGGCCTCGGAAAAGGTGAACGTCTCCTCGCCGTCAATTTCCGCCGCTATCAGCCAATTGGAACAGCAATTCGGCCTGCCGCTCTTCGTGCGCCAGCACGCGCAGGGCCTGTCGCTCACCTCCGCCGGGCGGCGGATGCTCGACCAGGCGCGCACCGTGCTGGCCGAGGCCGACCGGCTGATGGACCTCTCGGGCGACCTTTCGGGCCAAGTGCGCGGGCCGCTGGCCATCGGCTGTCTTCTGACGTTCGCGCAGGTGGTTCTGCCCACCGTCCGCCGCAGCTTTCAGGACGCCCATCCAGAGGTGCGGGTGCAGCAATTCGAGCTCAACCAGGCGGAGATCTTCAGCTTCCTGCGGCGGGCCGAAATCGACGTGGCGCTCACCTACGATCTGGACCTGCCCGCCGATCTGTCCTTCGAGCCGCTGGTCGAACTGCCGCCCTATGCGCTGGTCGGCCCCGGTCACGAGCTGGCCGGGCGCGATGCGGTTTCCATCGAGGATCTGCTGGGCCTTCCGATGGTGCTGCTCGATCTGCCCTTCAGTTCGGAATATTTCCTGTCCTTCTTCACCGGGATCGGCGCCAAGCCCGTCATCGCCGAGCGCACGCGCGACATGGCGGTCATGCGCGGGCTGGTGGCCAACGGGTTCGGCTATTCGCTGGCCAATGTGCGCTTTCTCAGCGACCTGTCGCCGGACGGCAAGGCGCTGGAATTCATCCCTCTGCGCGGGGATGTCCGGCCGATGCGCCTTGGGCTTCTGACCTGCGCCGGCGCCGACCGGGCCAGCGTGGTGCGGGCCTTCGTGGCCCACTGCAAGACCCACATCACCGCCGGCAGTCTGCCGGGGCTGCAACTGTGAGCGAAGAGGCGCGAGCATGACCGATACAGCCGAGTCACTCACCGTGGAGCATCTGGCGCGGCTGGTCGGCTTCGACACGGTCAGCGCCCAGTCGAATCTCGAAATGATCGGCTTCCTCGAAGACAGGCTGCGGGACCTGGGCTTTCGCGTGACGCGACTGCCCGACAAGAGCGGCGAAAAGGCCGGGCTCTTTGCCGAGATCGGGCCGCAGGGACGCGGTATTCTGCTTTCGGGGCATACCGATGTGGTGCCGGTCGAGGGGCAGGACTGGACCCGCCCGCCCTTCCGCCTGAGCCGCGAGGGGGATCGGCTTTACGGGCGCGGCACGACCGACATGAAGGGCTTTCTCGCCGCCATGCTGAGCGTTGCCGAACAAGCCGCCCGGCGCGATCTGAAGGAGCCGCTGAAGCTGGTCTTTTCCTATGACGAGGAGGTGGGCTGTGTCGGCATCCAGCAGATGGCGGACGATCTCGCCCCGCTGCTCGGCCGCCCGCGCGCCTGCATCGTCGGAGAGCCCACCGCCATGCAGGTCGCCATCGGCCACAAGGGCAAGGCGGCGTGGCGGGCGGTTTGCCGTGGGCAGGCGGGCCATTCCGCTTTGGCGCCCAATTTCGTCAACGCCCTGCATCTGGCCTGCGATTTCGTGGCCGAACTGCGCGCCCTGCAGGAGCGCTTGAAATCGGACGGCGCACGGGATGCGGGATATGACATCCCCTACAGCACCGTTCATGTAGGCCGGATGGCGGGCGGGATCGCCCTGAACATGGTGCCCGAGAGCGCCGAACTGGCCTTTGAATTCCGGCATCTGGCCGCCGATCCGGCCGAGCGCCTTGCGGCCGCCATCCGCGAGCTGGCAGAGGCCGTCGCGGCCCGCTACCGCCCGGCCTTTCCCGGTGCGGCGGTGCAGCTGGAACGCGTCACCTCCTATCCCGGGCTCGACATGGCCGAGGCGGACGACGCCGTGGCCCTGGCCCGGGCCTGGGCGGAAAGCGATCCTGTGACCAAGGTCGCCTTCGGCACCGAGGCCGGCGTCTTCGCAGGCCTCGGTGTTCCCACGGTGGTCTGCGGCCCGGGCGTGATGGAGGCGCAGGGGCACAAGCCCGACGAACATGTCGGCCTCGACCAGCTGGCGGCCTGCGACCGGATGCTGGGGCACGTGCTCGATCATCTGTCGGCATGACGGCGCCGCCGACGCGGGATCAGAGCGCCTGCGCCTCGGTCCGCAGGCTCACACGGTGCTGCATGAAGGCCGAAACGCGACTGCAGAAAAGGCGCGTGTGCTTCTTGCTGACCTCGTCCAGCCCATCGGCATCGCCCCGTTCCATGAGCGTGATCATTTCGTCGTGTTCGTTGAAGATGCGCTCGTAGTAGGAATCGGGCTCCTGCGAGGTCCGGTCGGCGTTCTCGAACATGAGATAGGTCAGCCTCAGGCTGAAATTCAGAACGTTTTCATAGCCTTCCTTGATGAACTGGTTGCCCGCGGCCTCGCCGATCTGCTTGTGGAACTCGTGGTTCTGCTCGGTCATGCCCTGAAAGTCGCCAGCCATCGCGGCCGCCCTGTAGGCCGCGTTGATCTCTCGCAGCCGCGCCAGTTGCGGCTCGGTGCGCCGGTGCGCGGCCAGCCGCAGCACCGCGGCCTGGTAAAGGTCCATCGCCTCGAAGATGCGCGGAACGTCGTTGAGGTTGATCACCTCGACGAAATGGCCGCGATTGGCCGAGAACCGCACAAGCCGGTCGGCCTGCAGCCGGATCAGGGCCTCGCGGATGGGGGTGCGCGAGACACCGAAGCGTTTTTCGAGTTGCGCCTCGTCCAGATGATCGCCGGGCTTGGCCACCAGCGTGAGGATTTCCTTGCGCAGCGCGTCATAGACCACCTGCGTGCCCTTGCCGCGGGGACGGCCGCGCTTGGCGCGCTGTTCGAACCCCTCGGCGGTGCTGCCCTGGGGCGGCGCTTTCTGCTGTTTCGTCG
>JAUIBJ010000591.1 GCA_030428025.1 Alphaproteobacteria bacterium | reverse complement strand
GACGCAGACCGGCGGGCGTTCCTTCACCCGGTAGATGGCGAAGTCGAGTTCGGTCAGGACGCCGGGATTGCCCGGCGCGGCGCGCACGGTCTCGACGATGTCGCTGGCGATGTCGCCGGTATAGAAGGGCGCGGGCCCCTCTTCGGCCAGCCGGCGCAGGCTGTCGGCATAGGCGGGGTTGCGCAGCGTCTGGCCCACTTCGGGCAGCCGGCCCTCGGGGAAGAAATAGGCCCGGGTGGAGGGGAAGCGCGTGAGGCGCACGGCATCGGCGGCCACCATGCTGGAAAGGCGCGGACTGACGGCGAAACCGTCCTCGGCCAGGCGGATGGCGTCGTTAAAGAGCCCCTCCCACGGCGCGCGGCCCCAGCGCTCGTGCGCGGCCTTCAGAAGCGCGGGCGTGCCGGGCACGCCGACCGAGCGGCCGCCCACCACCGCGTCATAGAAATCGAGCGGCTCGCCCGATGTGTCCTGAAAGAGTCGCGGCGTGGCCGCCAACGGCGCGGTTTCGCGCCCGTCGAGCGTTGTCATCTCGCCCGTCGCCCCGTCGAACCAGACAAGGAAGGCGCCGCCGCCCAGGCCCGAACTTTGCGGCTCCACCAGCCCCAGCACCGCCTGCACCGCGATCATCGCGTCGGCCGCCGTGCCGCCCCGGGCCAGCACCGCCGCGCCGGCCTCGGCCGCCAGCGGGTTGGCGGCGGCAACCATCCAGTCGTCCGCCGCGACAGGCAGGCCGGCGGCCTTCGCCGCCAGCGCGGCGGCCACGGCCTCCGAACTGACGATCTCGCCTGCCCCCGCAACTTCGGGGGCGACGGTATCGGCGGCCTGCTGGGCCATCGCCGGTGCCGTTGCGAGAATGGCGAGCGCAAACCCCGCGATGAGCCTGAAACCTGTCCGCATGGCGTCCCCCTGTCCTGGTGCTGCACCCGGACTGTGCCCCAGCGCCCGCCATCCGGCAACCATCTGCCGGAAGATTGCACGCGACCGCGATATGTCCGGCTCGCCACCGCGACCGGGTTTGGCGGAAAGGCTCAACCGGACAGGATCGCCGTTGTGCCCCGGGGGTGATCCGTGGCCTAATGCGCGCGAACCCACAGTCAAGCAATGGAGCATCCCATGTCACGCACTGTCATCATCGAGAAACCCGGCGGCCCGGAACAGCTGAAACTGGTGAACCGGGACGTGGGCGACCCCGGCCCCGGCGAAATCCGCATCCGGCACAAGGCGGTCGGGCTCAACTTCATCGACGTCTATCAGCGCTCGGGTCTTTATCCGCTGGATCTGCCCCATCCGCTTGGCATGGAGGCGGCGGGCATTGTCGAGGCCGTGGGCGCGGATGTGACGCATCTGAAGGAGGGCGACCGCGCCGCCTATGCCGCGATGCCGCCCGGCGCCTATTCGGAGGCGCGGGTGATGCCCGCCGCGCAGGTCTGCCCACTGCCCGACGGCGTATCCTTCGAAGAGGGCGCGGCGGTGATGCTGCAGGGCATGACGGTGGAATATCTCTTTCACCGGACATGGCCGCTTGAGAAGGGGCAAAGGGTGCTCTTCCATGCCGCCGCGGGCGGCGTGGGGCTCATCGCCTGCCAGTGGGCGCGCTCGGAAGGGATCGAACTGATCGGCACCGCCGGGACGGACGAGAAATGCCGGCTGGCGCTGAACCACGGCGCGGCGCATTGCATCAACTACCGGTCCGAGGATTTCGTGCCGGCGGTGCAGGCGCTGACGGGCGGCAAGGGCGTGGATGTGGTGATGGACGGGGTGGGCAAGGATACGTTCGACGGCTCGCTCGACTGCCTGAAGCCTCTGGGCATGATGATCTCCTTCGGCAACGCCTCGGGCCCGGTGGAGCCGGTGAGCCTTCTGACGCTCGCCGCCAAGGGCTCGCTGAAGGTCACAAGGACGACGCTTTTTACGTTCCTCGCCGACCACGAGCGCTGCCAGGCAATGGCGCGGCATCTGTTCGAGAAGGTACAGAGCGGCGACGTCAAGGTGAACATCGGCCAGCGCTGGCCGCTGGAGGAGATTGCCGAGGCGCACCGGGCGCTGGAGGCGCGGGAGACGACCGGCTCGACGGTAATCACGCTCTAAGGCCGGTTCGATCGATATCCAGGTCAAGGCGGGCAAGACGGTCAGCCTACGTTTCGCGACTTCCCGTCCGGGTACGGAGGTTCGCATCGGCAGGCCGCGGCCCGGCAATCCGGCCTCCGAGCGTTAGGGCTTTATGGCATCCATGCACCTCTATGTTCAAAGCGATGCGCCGCGGGCTCACGCCCTTTGTTCCGCGCATTGGCTTTGATTTACCCTGCTCGCCAAAGCCTCAGGGCGGATCGCTGTGCTCGTCGGCCATGCCGATCCGCTCACGAATGTGTATCCAATGGCACTACGGGAAGCGCCGGCGTCCCTCCGAGAAGGGATCGGCCCCCAGGCACCCCCTCACAGCATCGCCGGCACCACCTGATCCGGCGGGCGGTGGCCGTCGTCGAAGGTCTTGATGTTCAGAAGCACCTTCTCGCCCATTTCCATCCGGCCCTCATAGGTGGCCGATCCCATATGCGGCAATAGCACCACATTCTTCAGCTCGCGCAGGCGCGGATTGATGTCGGTGCCGCGCTCGTAGACGTCGAGCCCGGCGCCCGCGATCTCGCCCGCGCGCAGCATCCGCGTCAGCGCGTTCTCGTCGATCACCTCGCCACGCGAGGTGTTCACGATCACCGAGTCTGGCTTCATCAGCTTCAGCCGGCGCGCGTTCATCAGGTGGAAGGTCGAGGGCGTGTGCGGGCAGTTGATGGAGATCACATCCATCCGCGCGACCATCTGGTCGAGGCTTTCCCAGTATTTCGCGCCCAGTTCCTCTTCGATCTCGTCGCGCAGGCGGTGTCGGTTGTGATAGTGGATCTGCATGCCGAAGGCCGCCGCACGCCGCGCCACGGCCTGGCCGATCCGTCCCATGCCCAGAATGCCCAGCCGCCGGCCCGCCACGCGCCCGCCCAGAAGCGCGGTGGGCGACCAGCCGTGCCACTCGCCCGCCTGCATCACCGCCAGCCCTTCGGGGATGCGGCGCAGCACGGCCAGGATCAGCGCCATGGTCATGTCGGCG
>JAUIBJ010000590.1 GCA_030428025.1 Alphaproteobacteria bacterium | reverse complement strand
CATAGGGGCGCAGGCCAGGGTCGTCGAGCGCCTGTGCCGAGATTTCGATGGCGCGGGTCATGAACTCCTCGTCAGTCATAGGCAATCTCCGTGCGATGGGCCGGGTCGCGTAGCAGATCGAAATAGCTCTGTCGCAGCCGCGTGGCCACCGGCCCCGACCGGCCGTTGCTGAACACCCGTTCATTTATTCGCGCCACCGGCACGATGCCGCCGCCCGAGGTCGACAGGAACACCTCGTCGGCCTCCATCAGTTCGGCCACGGGCAGGGCGCGCTCTTCCGTCCGAAACCCCTCGGCGCGCGCCAGTTCCAGTGCCGTGCGCCGGGTGATCCCGTGCAGGACGCCCCGATCGGGCGTCACCACCTTATCCCCCTTCAGCGCGAAGATATTGAAACCGGGGCCTTCGGTGACGTTGCCGGCGTGATCGGGCAGGACCACCGTCTCGAACCCGCGATCCTTGGCCTCGAACAGACCTTGGGTGAAATCGCCCCAGTGATAGTTCTTGGCGCGCGGATTGACGCTGTCATCGGGGATGCGGCGGGTGTTGTCAGATAGCCAAAGCGTCGCGCCGGCTTCGGCCACCTCGGGTTTCACGACATGGATATAAGGCACGCACCAAGCGTAGAAATGGTTGGCGCAGTTGCGCGGGTCGCGGCTGCCGGGAATGATCGGCGTGCCGCGCGCGGCGACCATGGCCACATACGCCTCCCGCAGTTCCGAGCGCGCCACCATGGCGTGCAGCGCGGCCTCGATCTCTGCGCGCGAAAGCCCCACATCCATCCGGCAGCTATGCATCGAGGTCACGAACCGGTCGAGGTAGTCGCCCAGGCGAAAGAAAGCCCCCTCCCAGACCGGCACCACGTCATAGGCGACGTCGGAATGCGTGAGCGCCCAGTCGGTGACGCCGATCGTGGCCTCGGCCACGGGAACGATTTGCCCCCGTATCCAAGCCGCGCCTTTGGTGAAATCCTTGCCCATTTCGCCATCAGAGGGCAGGGGCGCGGGCACGTCAAGTGCCGTAGGCCCGTGCCTCTCCCATCACGTCCCGTGCGGCCATCACCAGCGCGTCGGCGATCATGTCCAGCTCGGCCATTGTCAGCCGGGCGGGCAGGCGGGTGTCGCAGGCGCGCATCAGCATCGCCCGTGTCTGTGGCAAATCGGGTGTCTCGCCCGGCAGGAACCGCCAGTTCCAGAAGGCGCGGGCATTGTCGGTGCTGAGCCCGAAGACCTGCACCTTGACGCCGCGCGCGGCGGCGGCCTCGGCAAAGGCGCGGGTTTCGGCCTCGTCCATGCCGACAAGGTTGAACTGGATCGAATCCGGCGCGCGCTCCTCCGGGCCCAGTTTCCCGGGCACCTCCAGCCAGGGCGAGGCGTTCAGCCGGGCGGCAACGTAATCATGGTTGGTGCGCCCGTCGCGCACCCGCCGGGCAATTTCGCCCAGCTGCGGGCGGATGATGGCGGCGGACAGGTTGCCCATGCGCAGGTTGTAAAGCGGCAGCCGGTTCTGCCAGCGGGCAAAGGCGGCCTCCAGATCGGCATCGGCGCCGGCCATGTGCTTGGCCCAGTTATGTTCGTAGGCGCCCGACATGATCACCGCGCGCGCCACCAGATCGGCATCGTCGGTGATCAGGATCCCGCCCTCGCCGGCATTCACCAGCTTGTAGGACTGGAAGCTGAAACAGCCCACCCGCCCCAGCGTGCCGATCTTGCGGCCGTCCCATGTGGTGCCCAGCGAATGGGCGGCATCCTCGATCACCGGAATACCGCGCGCCTCGCATAGCGTCAGGATCGCATCCATGTCCGAGGTGTGGCCGCGCATGTGGCTGACGATGACGGCGGCGATGCCACCCTCCAGCCGCGCCTCGAAATCGGCCATGTCGATGCGGTAATTCTCGCCTACCTCGCACAGCACCGGCACGCAATCGGCATGCACCACCGAAGAGGGCACGGCGGCGAAGGTGAAGGCGGGGATCAGGACGCGCGCGTCGCGCGGCAGGCCGAGCGCCTTGAGCGACAGGAACAGCGCGGCCGAACAGCTGCTGACGGCGAGCGCGTATTTCGAGCCCATATGCGCCGCGAACTCCTGTTCCAGCAGGGTGACGGGCGCGTTTTCCGGCGCGGTGTAGCGGAAGAGGTCGCCCGATTGCAGCATCCGGTCGATTTCTTCCCGTGCCGCTTCGGGGATGGGTTCGGCGTCGTAGACATTGGGCGCGAGTGTCATGTCTTCGGATTTCCTGAAAGTTGCCTTCGGTTTTCCCGAAGCTGATACACGATCCTTTCGTCCGACCAAAGCGAAATTTTCGCGACAGAGCGATGCCGGCGGGCCGCAGCCGTCGTGCCCCTTTCCGCTGGCGGCAAGGCGGCCTAGAAGGCGGGGCATGGAGTATGACGCGATCGTTCTGGGGGCCGGGGGTGCAGGGCTCATGGCGGCGGCCACGGCAGGCCAGGCCGGCGCACGCGTTCTGGTGCTCGACCATGCGCCGAAGGCGGGCAAGAAGATCCTGATCTCTGGCGGGGGGCGGTGCAATTTCACCAATATCCACACCGAGCCCCGGTGTTTCCTGTCCGAAAACCCCCATTTCGCCAAATCCGCGCTAAGCCGCTACACCCAATGGGATTTCCTGGCCCTGGTCGAACGCCACGGTATCGCCTGGCACGAAAAGACGCTGGGGCAGCTGTTCTGCGACGGCTCGGCGCGGCAGATCGTGGCGATGCTGCTGGAGGAATGCGCGCGGGGCAGGGCGGAGGTGCGGCTGTCGACGCAGATCGGCGAGATTGCCCATGCCGACGGGCGCTTCCGCGTGGCCGGGGCCGCGGCGCCCCAGCTCGTCATCGCCACGGGCGGGCCGTCGATCCCCAAAATGGGGGCCACCGGCGTGGCCTATGACATCGCCCGGCAGTTCGGGCTGGACGTGGTGGCCCCGCGTCCCGCCCTCGTGCCGCTGACGCTGGGGGACGAGGACCGGGCCTTTCGCGAGATCTCCGGCGTCTCCTGTCCCGTCACGGCGCGGGTGGCCGACGCCAGTTTTACCGAGGCCGCGCTCTTCACCCATCGGGGGCTGTCGGGGCCGGCGATCCTTCAGGTCTCCTCCTACTGGTCGCCG
>JAUIBJ010000019.1 GCA_030428025.1 Alphaproteobacteria bacterium | reverse complement strand
GATGTCGTAGCCCACGTAATTCGCCTGCAGGTTCACCGCCTTCGACAGGGTGACGAAGGTGTCGTTGAAGGCGGTCTTGCGTTCGGCGGCGGGGCGTTCGTCGATCAGGCGCAGATCGAAGGGAAAACCCTCGATCCGGGCGGTGCCGGCGCTGTCGAAGCTCAGCGTGGGGTAATCGGCCTGCGTCTTGCCGAGGGTCGAGAGAATGTCGGGCCGGCGCGAGAGGGCGAGGAACGTGTCAGTGCCTTCCCGGGTGAACCGTTCGGCCGCGCCGCTATCGGTGTAAAGCGTAAGCGCCGGCCGGGCGATCTCGGGCGGCGGCACCAGCTCGATGCCAACGGGCCGGATGCCTTCGCGGCGCACATGCACCAGAATCGCGTCGGGCCGCACCCCGTCGGGCAGAAAGGCGCTGTAGTCGGGATCGCTCAGCGGGTCGGTGCCCCGGGGCAGGATGCCTTGATTGGTGAAGAAGCGGAACGCCGACAGAAGCCCCTGATCGTTGCGTGCCCATTGCACGCCGCGCACGTATTCGTCGGTTTCCATCCGGAAGACCGACATCCCCTCTTCCCTGCCCAGACGGCAGGCCACCGGCGCGCTTTGCCCTTCCGGCGGACAGCTGAAGACCGACAGCCCGGCAATCCCGTCGGGCTGTTCCAGCCAGCGGGCGGCGCGGCGCCGCTCGGCGGTGAAGGCGCGGCCGATGGTGTCGTCGCCGCGCAAGTCATCCGGCAGGCGATAGGCGCCCGGGTCGATGCCATCGTCGCGCGACAGCCGGAACAGGGGCGAATGGGTGAAATGCGGATGCTGCAGCCCGGCCGCCCGGTTGGCGATCTTTTCGGCGTCGCGGCCCACATCGAGCGACACGGTGGTCCCGGCCACGGCCTCGGCATAGACCTGTTGCTCGGGCGTGAAGACCGGGGGCATCTCGCCCGCCTCGAAACGGTCGCGGTTGAGAATGCGGGCCTCGCCATAGCCCGACGGCGCCCACCAGCCGGGCGTGGGTTCCACCAGCGGCGGCACCGTCTCCAGAACCGGCGCGCGGGTGGCGTTGTCGCGCCCCAGGATCAGGGCCAGATCGGCGCGCAGCGGATCGTGCAGGCCCGGCACGCCGGAGAGCCCCACCAGCCCCGGCCAGTCGCGGGGCGAGATCGCCCGCCACCAGACGCGCAGCTGCGCCACCCGGCCGATGAACGGGTCGGCGCCCTCGGGCCCGCCGCCCAGGATCAGCGCCACCGGCTCGGTCTGCGAATAGCCAAGATCCAGCGGCTCTGTGAAGGTCTGCCCGTTGAGCGTGAGGATGGTCAGATCACCCAGCGTGACCAGGCTGACATGGCGCAGCCCCGGTTCGCTCAGGTCGATGTCATAGGCCTGATACCCATCCGCCGTGCCGTTCCAGACCGAAAGGCCAGAGCGGTCGGCCAGCACGTGCAGGGAAAACCGCACCCCCTCCGGCCCCATCACCGAAAAGACCGCCGGGTCGTGCTCGGGCGCCTCGGTCCAATCCGGCTCGAACCACAGATCGATCGCCCCGACCGTTGCGCCGGCGAGCCTCTGGTCGGCGATCCCGAATTGCCGGGCGTCGTCACCGGCAAAGGACACATGCGCCTCGGTGCCCGGCTCTCTTGCGGTGTCCGGCAGGTCCGGCTGTGGCGGCGCGCCAGGGGTCTTGTCGTCATCGCCCTCCGGCGCCGGCGGGGCCGACACCCGGGTCACGGTGATTTCCACCCGCCGGTTCAAGGGGTTCGACGGGGTGTCACTGTCCGCAAGGCGCGTCGCACCGAAGCCTTCCACGTTGAATTCGGCGAAGCTTTCCACCGCCACGTCGCCCAAGAGCAGCTTGGAGGCGTGGACAGCCCGCGCGATGGCGATGAAGCGGTTCTGGAAGGTGCTTCCCACCGGATCGGCGTGCCCATCGATACGCACAGCGAAATGCTCAGGCCCGAGTTCCTTCAGCACCAGGCCCGCCCGCGCGATGGCCTCCTCGATCGTGTCCGGGGGCGACACTTCGGAAAAGTCCAGGAGCACCGGATCGAATTCCAGGCTGTCGCCCACCTCCAGTGTCCCGATTCTCTCGGCCCAGGCCTCGGGCGGGGCTTCCGGGCGCCCGACCTCCGTCACGTCCCCCGCCGCGGGCGTGGAAGCGTCCGCACCGGTGGTCTGGGCGAAGGCGCCCGCCCCAGCGACACACATCGAAACGGCAAGAACCCAGGCAAGGCGGCGGTGAAACGAACGCATGATTAAACGGTCTTCTGAAAATGGATACAACTTCAAGCATATGTGAATCTGCGATTCGCACAATGTTTTCCATCGGGCCACGCCTGCTCCGCAGTCCGTGACAGGCGTTCTTCATCCTTCCTCCACTGTTTTGCGCTAACACTCCGCGCCGTGCCCGCCAGAAGGACGGGCCAGTCACGGAGGTTGCTGTGCGACAGTCAGGCGATCCGCGCACGCCCGCCATGCGCCTTTCCCGAAGGACGGGGACGGTCTTGCCCGGTCCCTCGCGCCGGGCTGTGCTCTGCTCGGGCCTCGCCGCGCTCTGCCCCTGCATGGCACGGGCGTTTCTGTTTCCATCCGAAGGCCAGCCGCTTTTCGGGGGCACCGGCCAGCCGCTGATCGACTTCGACGCCTCGGCCGGCGATCTGCGGCGTCCGGCCCGGCCGCGGGCCGCGCGGCAGAGCGGCGGCGCGCTGACGCTGAAACTGCGCAACACCAATACCGGCGAGCGGCTGGCGCTGCGCTTTGCCGATCTGGGCGGCCGGCTCGCCCCCGACCGGCCCGCCGCGCTGGACCATTTCCTGCGCGACTGGCGACAGGACAGGGTCAAGCCGATCGACCCCGACATCGCCTCGGGGCTGGCTACGCTGGTGGCCGAGGCAGCGCGGCAGGGTTGGCGCGGCGAGGTGCAGATCGCCTCGGGCTACCGCACCCGCAAGACCAACGATCTGCTGCGCCGCGAAGGCGCGGGCGCCGCCAATAACTCCTTCCACATCAAGGCGATGGCCATCGACTTCGCCCTTCCCGGCATTGCACCCGCCGATCTTGGCCAGATGGCGCGTGCAGCCTTGCCGGGCGGGGTCGGCGTCTATCCGGGTTTCGTGCATATCGACAGCGGCCCGCCGCGCAGCTGGCGGGGGTGAGGCCGTCAGACCGGCCGGCCTGTATCCTCCGCGCCCGGCGCCGGGTCAGCCGAAACTGGCGGGAATGTCGCAGCGCTCGACCCGAACCTTGCGGCAGGTGGCCGGCGTGTTGCGGCTGCGCCCGACGAAACGCGGCATGCCGTCACTCACCACCGCGCCGATCGCGGCGATGTCGCCGTGAGCAATGGCCTTCAGCGCGCTTGTCTGCGTGCCGCCGTCCGGCGCGTCCATCAGCACGATATCGGCCAGCCGCCCCTGGGCCAGCACCCCGGCCTCCAGCCCGTAGACACGTGCGTTGTTGCCGGTGGCACAGGCGATGGCAAGCTCGGGGGCCAGCCCGCCCAAGGCGCTGAGATGCGACATGGTGTAGAGCAGGCCCAAGGGCATGATCCCGCTTCCGGTGGGTGTGTCTGTGGCGATGAGAACCCGGTGCAGGGCATCCGCCTTCCGCGCCTCTTCCAGACAGAGCAACGCCGTGCGCAAATTGCCGGCAGTGCAGATCTGAAGCGCCACATCGGACTCGTTGGCAAGCCGCGCGAAATCGGCGTCCGGCATGGCGGTCGGCCCGCCATTGACATGGAACGACACATGCGGGTCGAGCGCGAGGATGTGATCGCCGGAAATCGCCCCCGATCCAGGGATGGACGACCCGCCGGTATGCACCGTGGTGATCATGCCCGCCTCGCGCGCGGCCTTGACATAGGGCGCATAACCGAAGGCGTCGTCGAAGGCGCCGAAGCCCGCCTTGGCAAGCCACACCCCGCCGGCCGCCAGTTCGGCCATGTCGGACAGGTCCAGCGCCGGGTCGAGGATGATCGAGCCCGCATGAACGCGCATGCCCCCCGGCCGGTACCCCTCGAAACACGCCCGCGCCGCCAGCGCCAGCGCCTTGAGCCCGCCCCGGTCATGAGGCCGGCCCGGCACATGCACCTCCGAGGCGGTGATCGAGGTGGTGACGCCGCCATGCACATAGCTTGACAGATAGCCCACCACATTCTGCCGCGGGGTGAAATCGCCGAAGGTGATGTGTACATGGCTGTCAATCAGCCCCGGCGCGGCGGTGCAGCCGCCCGCGTCGATCACCACTTCGCAATCGTCGAGCGCGGCGGCCGGCACGCCGATCCCCTCGATCCGCCCGTCCTTGCAGACGATCGTGTCCGCCTGCCCAAGCGGCGCATCGAGGTCGCCTGTGGCAATCTCGCCGATATTCCTGATACCGAGTTTCACGTCGCTGCCCTCATTGTGCCGCAACGTCGCTCTCCGCCCCGGCGGGCCGCAGGTCTTCCAGCGAATATGAGGACAGCAGGCTCTGCACCAGCCGGCCCGCCTCGTCCCAGTCATAGGTGCGGAATGAATGCCCCGCCGTGACAAACTGCGCCCCGGCGTAGAACATCTCGTATTGCGTATGGCGCGAGCCGAATTCCGAACCAACCGCATCCCACGCGGCCTTGAGCAGCTTGACCTTGCCTTCCGGATCGAAGGCACCGGAGATCTGAGTCTTGCCGATGATGCTCGCAAGCTCGGGGTTGAACATGTCCTCCGCCGAGGACGGCAGCATGATCAACGCTCCGCCGGCCAGTTCGCGGATGGTCTTGATCACGTCCGGGTAAAGCGCCTGGGTGACCACCTGCGACGAGTAGAGCTGATGGCGGTTGGGCACCCAATAGCCGTTCACCGACCGCCCCGACGCCTCCATGCCGTTCAAGGCGGCCTCGACCATGCCCACACGCGCCGCCAGCACCCCCAGCTGCGTGACCACGGGCGGCATGTTGGTGGTGCCGATGGCCTGGGTGATCTTGTGGGCAATCCCGGTGAGGAATTTCAGTTTGGTGGTCAGCCGGATCTGCGCCTGGTAGTTCTGATAGACATGGCCGGGCGTGTCGTGGAAATGCGCCCGCGCCAGATCGACATCGCCCTTGACGAAGACCCGGTCCCACGGGACCTTGACGTCGTCGAAATACACCAGCGCATCGTTTTCGTCGAAGGAATAGGACAGCGGGTTGTCGTATTTGTTGAGCGCCGCCGCCTCGTAGGATTTGCGCGACAGCACCTTCAACCCCGGCGCGTTCATCGGCAGCCCGCAGCAGAAGGCCAGATCCTCCTCCCCCGGCTTGAGCGGCTGAAGGTTGGCCACGAACAGTTCGTTGGCGAAGATCGTGCTGGTGCCCATCATCTTGGCGCCGCGAATGGTAATGCCCTCGCTGTCCTCGTCGACGATGCGGGCCACCAGATCGGCCGCCTGTTCGCCCCAGTCCCGCGAGCGGTCGGCCTGCGGGTTGATTATGACGTAGGAGAGATAGTGATCCTCCCGCCGGATATAGTCGAAATAATCGCGGAAGGCCTTGGCCCGCGCCTCGCCGCCGCGCGCGAAGACATCGAGGCCGATTCGCTGGCCTACAAGCGCCGAGGCAAGGTGATCGGGCGAGCGCCCCATGAAGCCGCAGCTCAGTTCGGCCCATTGCGTGATCGCGCGGCGCCGGTCGACCATCTCGTCCAAGTCACGGGGCATTTTCCACGCCTTGTTGACCCGCACCTGCCCCGTCCCGTCGGGGTCGAAGGTCATCGCCTCCACATTCTCCGGCCGGGCCTGGAAATCGTAGAAAGCGGCGGCCGAATCCACGGCGTGGCGAAAGGCCGGATGGGTGGTGACGTCATCGACGCGCTTGCCGTTGATAAAGACGGCGCGGCCGTCCCGCAGCGAATCGATATGCTTTTCCCCTGTCTTGATCGACGTCATCGGGTCCCTCCCTGGTGGATGTCGCGGCGCCCTTGCGGCGGTCCGGATGGTGACAATTTTGCCGAACTTAGTTCGATAATTCCACAAATCGCTTTAACTGGCAATCGAACTTGGCGATGTCTCGGGTATGAGCGAGCGGAAGATGAAAACCGAAAAGGGCATGGCCGGAAAACCGGCCTCGGGCAAAGCGGCCCTGACAGTCAGCCGCCCCGAGCTTCTGGCCGATGGAAGCGACCGGGCGTTTCGCCGCCTTGTCCACAACCTCTTTGCTTTCCTCGCACGGCATGAAGGCATTCGGAACGGCCACGCGAAGGTGGTGGGGTTGGCGGGCGTGGAATATTCCATCCTCATTTCGATTTCGCACATGTCGGTCAGCGGGCCGGTCAATATCGGAACGGTGGCCGAGCACCTGCATGTCTCGGGCACCTTCGTCACCCGGGTGGTGAAGAAGCTGGCGCGCAAGGGGCTGGTTCTCAAGACAATCGACGAGACCGACCGTCGCCGCGTCAACGTGGCGGTCACGGAATTCGGACGGGCCGAACTCAACCGTCTGTCGGTCACGCAGCGTCAGGTCAACGACGTGGAATTCGGCCCTCTCTCGGCGCGGGAATTCGAGGCGCTGGACGATATCGTCGCCCGGCTCATCCTCGCCAGCGAAGACGCGCTCGCCCTGCAGAAGCAGCTTGACGAAGACGCGCGAACCGTCCCGGAAGGATCGGCAAATTGACTATTTTTTCCTGCCATGCCAACACAATGCGCGTTCGGCAGCACTGTTTCGATTTTTCGGGAGGGACAGAATGAATACCGCAACATCGCCATCGCTCGAACCGATCCGGGTCGGCAACCAGACGCTGCCGAACCGCTATGTCATGGGCTCAATGCATACCGGCTACGAGGGCCATGAGGGCGGCTTCGAGGCGCTCGGGCGGTTCTATGCCGAGCGTGCCCGGGGCGGCTGTGCGCTGATCGTCACCGGGGGCTTTTCCCCGAATGTCGCGGGCCGCATCAAGGACACGCATTGCACCATCGACGATGCGGCCGATATCGACGGCCACCGCAGGATCACGGCGCCGGTGCACGAGGCCGGCGGCCGCATCCTTCTGCAACTGCTGCATGCGGGCCGCTATGCCTATCACGCCGCGCCGGTGGCGCCGAGCCCGCTGAAATCGCCGCTCAACCGCGATGTGCCGCGCGAGCTGACCCACGAGGAAATCCTTGAAACCATCGAGGATTACGCACGAACGGCGCGCCGCGCGCTGGAGGCGGGCTATGACGGGATCGAGGTGATGGGCTCGGAAGGCTACCTGATGAGCCAGTTCCTGGCGCTGCGCACGAACCATCGCACGGACGAGTGGGGCGGTGCCTTCGAAAACCGCATGAAATTCCCGCTGGCCGTCACCCGCGCGGTGCGCGAGGCCCTGGGAAAGGAGGGCATTCTCAGCTTCCGCATGTCGGCGTTGGAACTGGTCGAGGATGGGATGACGGCCGAGGAAATCCTGATCCTCGCAAGCGAGTTGGAAAAGGCGGGGGCCGATATGCTGGGCACAGGCATCGGCTGGCACGAATCCCCCGTGCCCACCATCGCGGGCGTGGTGCCGCATGCAGGCTTTGCCGAGGCGATCCGGGCGATCAAGAACACCGTCACGATCCCCGTTGTCGCCAGCAACCGCATCAACCTGCCGGAAACCGCCGACCGGCTCATCGCCGAGGGGTCTGCCGACCTCATCTCGATGGCCCGCCCGTTTCTCGCCGATGCGGAGATCGTCGCCAAACATGCGGGCGGGCGCCGGGCCGAGCTGAATGTCTGCATCGCCTGCAATCAGGCCTGTCTGGATCATTACTTTACCGGCAAGCCGATCAGTTGCCTTGTCAACCCGCGCGCCGCGCACGAGCGGGAGTTTCAGGAGGGGCCGGCGGACCGGCCGAAGAAAATCGGCATCGTCGGCGCTGGCGTGGCCGGGATTGCCTGTGCACTGGAGGCGGCAAGGCGCGGGCATGACGTGACGCTTTTCGACGGGGCCGATCATATCGGCGGACAGTTGAAGCTTGCCACGGTGGTGCCCGGAAAATATGACTACGCCGCCGCCATCGAGGGGTTCGAGGCACAGCTTCAGGCGGCCGGGGTCGCGATGAAACTGGGCCACCGGGTCACGGCGCAGGACCTTGCCGCGCAGGGCTTCGACGAGGTGGTTCTGGCCACCGGCATCACCCCCCGCCCGCTCGACGTGCCGGGTGCGGAGGGCGCGAACGTCGTGGGCTACACCGATATTCTGAACGGCACGCGACAAGCCGGCAAGCGCGTGGTCATCATCGGGGCCGGCGGTATCGGGCATGACGTGGCCCTGTTCCTCGCCCATGGCGAACAGGCGGGTCTGTCCGAACAGGAGGCGTTCGAAACGCAATGGGGCGTGGGGCGCCCCGCCAGCCCGGCCCCCGCGGCGCGCGAGGTCACAATGCTCCAGCGCTCCGATGGCCGGTTCGGCAGGACGCTGGGCAAGACCACCGGCTGGATCCTGCGGCAGGAGCTGCGCGACTGCGGCGTCCGCCAGATCGGCAATGTCCGCTACGAGCGGATCGACGAGGGCGGCATCGACCTGCGCGTCGGCGACGAGCCGATGCGCATCGATGCCGACACCATCGTCGTCTGCGCCGGTCAGGTCGAACACGATCCGCTGTCGAGGCAGTTGTCGGAACTGGGCTGCAGCGTGCACGTGATCGGCGGGGCCGAGGTGGCCCTCGAACTGGACGCGAAACGTGCCATCGACGAGGGCGCACGGCTGGGCAACCGGCTGTGACGGCCGCCCGGAGTTCGGCCCATGACTGACCCGAAGATCTGGACGCCCGATGCAGAACAGCTGGACAGCGCCCATGTGCTGAGACTGGCCCGGTCTCTGGGCTGCGCGGATTACGACAGCCTGCTGACCTTCTCGGTCGACCATCCCGACCGGTACTGGGCGGGCGTGCTGGATTATCTTGGCATCCGGTGGAAAACGGAACCGCAGGGCTATGTGGACCTGTCGGGCGGGCGGGAGTTTCCCCGCTGGTTTCCCGGCGGCCGGCTGAACTGGGTCGATACGATCCTCGGTTTCGCGGCCGACCCCGCCCATGCCGGGCGCCTCGCCATCATCGACGAAGAGGAAGACGGCCGCGTCCGGAAGGTGACCTATGCCGATCTGGCCGGTCTCGTGCACAGCTTCGCCGCCGGTCTCGGCCGCGCCGGCATCCGCCGGGGCGACCGGGTGGGCCTTCTGTGCGACAACGGGCTGGAGGCGACCGTGTCGGTGCTGGCGGTGTCGGCCATGGGCGCGGTCGTCGTGCCGCTCTTCTCCGGCTTCGGGCGCGACGCGGTGGTCTCGCGCCTCGCCCCCAGCGGGGCGAAGGCGCTGGTCGCAACGACCGGGTTCACCCGGCGCGGCAAGTATGTGGATATGCAACCCATCGTGCGCGCGGCGGAGGAGGAGCTGGGATCGCTTGAAACGGTGATCTGGAAATGTGCCTCCGGCGTCGCGACGCCTGAGGGCGGGCTCGACTGGGCCGATCTGGCAGCCACCGAGACCGAGGGCCGAACCGCCGATATCATGGACCCGATGGACCCGTTCATGGTGATCTTCACCTCCGGCACTACAGGCAAACCCAAGGGGCCGGTGCACACCCATGGCGGTTTCCCCCTCAAGATCGCGCATGACGCGGCGGTGCATCTGAACGTTAGCGCCGGCGACGTGTTCTGCTGGCCCGCCGACATGGGCTGGATTTCCGGGCCCATCGTGCTGGCGGCGGCACTGATGCGGGGCGCGACGCTGGTGCTATACAACGGCGCACCGGACTTCCCCGACTGGTCGCGCATGTCGAGGCTGATCGCGGATCACCACATCACCCACTACGGCTCGACGCCGACGCTGATCCGGGGCTTCGCCGCCAATGAAGGCGCGGCGCTGAAACACGACCGGTCGAGCCTGCAATTGCTCTTCACCGCGGGGGAGTTCATCGACAGCGAGCATTTCCTCTGGTTCCAGAATCGGTTCGCCCCACCCGGCCGGCCGCTGATCAACTACACCGGCGGCACCGAGGCCTCTGGCGCGCTTCTGGCGAGCGTGCCGGTCAAGCCGATCCCAGTGGGTGGGTTCAACTCTGCCTCGCCCGGGATCGACATCACCGTGACAGACGCCGCGGGCACACCCGTCGTGGGCGAGATCGGCGAGTTGGTCATCCGCACACCCTTCGTGGGCATGACCGCCTCGTTCTGGCAGGATGACGACCGCTATCTCGACAGCTACTGGTCGCAGATCCCCGGCGTCTGGGTGCATGGCGATCTTGCGACCCGGTTCGAGGACGGCTCGTTTCTGCTGATGGGCCGCTCAGATGATACGCTGAAGGTCGCGGGCAAGCGCCTCGGGCCCGCGGAGGTGGAAGATATCGTGCTTCAGCTCGACGGCGTCAGCGAAACCGCCGCGGTGGGCATGGCCGATACGGTCAAGGGCCAGAAACTGGTGGTCTTCGTGGTGCCGAGGCCGGGCCCCGACGACCCGGCGCTGGCCGAACGGGTCGCGTCGGCCGTGGCTGACCGGCTGGGCAAACCCTTCCGGCCGGCGCGGGTGCATGTCGTGCGGCAGTTGCCCAAGACCCGCTCGGGCAAGGTCATGCGCAGGCTGATCCGGCAGAGCTATGGCGACGAACCCACGGGCGATCTGTCGTCGCTGGACAATCCCGAAGCTCTGGACGCGATCAACGCGCTTGGCAGGTCGGGCGCCTGAGCAGGCACCCGACCCGGCCCCGACCCTTATAGCGTATCCAAGAAGGAGTAGAGCACCTCGCGGCAGGCGTCGGGCTTTTCGATCTGCAGCAGATGGCCCACGCCCTCCATGCCCAGATAGTCATAGCCGCCCTCTTGGGCCAGAGCATGGTTGGCCGGCCCCGTGGGCGGGCCGCCGCGGCCTTCGGGGTCGGCCCCGATCAGTTTTGCCGGAACGCCGAGGTCGGAGGCATCCGGCCACAGATCGAGCGTCAGCGCGGCCAGATAGATCGACGCCTCCAGCTCTCTCTGACAGCTCAGGCGGTATGCGCCCCCGTCCTCCTTCAGCACGGCCTTCGCCATGTCGGCACGGGCCTGCGGCAGCCATTTGGCGCTGGCGCGGGCCTCGGCATAGGCTGCCTCCAGCTCGGCGGGCGAGGCGAAACGGTCGGGCCGGTCCACGGCCCATGAGACGAGCTTGAGCTCGAAGCTGCGCATCGGCTCGTAGAGCGCATGCCCGCGCGGCGGCACGCTGGGCGGATCATAAAGCACCAGCGCGTCATAGGGCGAGCCCAGTTCGAACGCATTCTTCATCGCTGCGCGGGACGACATGGAGTGGAAGACGCCCACCGCCTTCGGCGCGGCCCCAAGCCTTGCCTCGACCTTTTCGTGCACCGTGCTCAGGTCGCGCGCCATCTGCTGATAATGGTGCCCGTCGGCCCCCGTGGCGGGGTTCTGGCCGTGGTTGCGCATGTCGAACAGCACGATGTCGAAATCCTCCAGAAGCGGTTCCCAGAAGACCCGGTAGCCATCGACGGCGAAGCCGTTTCCATGGGTGATGTAAAGCCGGGTCGCGCCGGGCCGGGCGTGGTGGCGGACGATGGTCGGGGCGCCGTCCTCCAGCTCGATGTCAAAGCGTTCTGGCTGCATGTCGCTTGCTCTCCATATTCTGGGAAACCAAAGGCTCGCCGCGGCGCGTCCGACAGGTGTGACGGGGCCGCAAACCGGCGAAAAAACCGGGGGCATGCGGCGAAAGCGCGGTTGACCCCCCCTGACACATCACGGACAGTGACGTACCGAAATTCGTGAGCTTGATGGGCCGTTTCGACCACGCCAACCTATTGCGGGAGTTCGAATTTTGCCGGATATCGCACTCGACCCGCTGCAGGCGGCCGGCCCGAATGCACCGGCGCGCGCGCGCAGATAGGCGCGGACGCCCGGGCATAACCGAACACTGTCCAGACAAGGAGACGCGGACATGAGCATGGCACATAGCGACACGCCCATAGAGACAAAAGAGAAGGACGGGTTCCGGATCGAGATCAGGGAGGCGCGGGGCGACATCATCCTCAACCGCCCGCCGCTCAACGTGATCAAGCTGCCCCAGCGCAAGGAAATCCGCGAGGCGGTGGAGGCGCTCGACGCGGACGAGCGCGTGCGCGTCATCGTACTGCGCTCGGATGGCGAGCATTTTTCCAGCGGCGGCGACATCCGCGCCTTTCTGGACGCCTCGCCCGAGACGGTGGCGGAACTGGCCGACAACGTGGCCTCGGTCGAACGCGCCCGCAAGCCGGTGATCTGCGCCGTGCGCGGCTACTGCTTCGGCGTGGGGTTCGAGACTGCGCTGGCCTGCGATTTCCGCATCGCTTCGGAAACCGCGCTCTTCGCCCTTCCTGAGATGCGCATCGGCATGATCCCGGGCTCGGGCGGCTCGGCGCGGCTGCTGAACATGGTGGGCATTTCCCGCACCAAGGACATCGTGATGCGCTCGCGCCGCATCAGCGGGGCGCAGGGCGAGGCCTGGGGCTTTGTCACCGAATGCGTGCCCGACGGCGAACTCGAGGCGGCAACCGACAGCCTCGTGAAGGAACTGGTCTCCTTCTCGCCGCTCGCCCAGCGGACGATCAAGCGCGTGCTGAACACCAGCCAGAACCTCAGCGTGGACGGCGCCATCGAGATCGAGGGCGGCGCCTATGGCCGGCTGCGCTCCTCCAACGATTTCCGCGAGGGGGTCGAGTCGTTTTTCGAAAAGCGGAAGCCGAACTTCACCGGATCCTGAAGCAACAGTCCTGGCTGTCATCAATGGCATGACAGCCAGGATTCGATCGCCTCCATCACCGCGGGCGGGTTTTCCAGCGCGCTGATGTGCCCCGCGTCGGGGATGACCACGTGCTTGCTGTCCTTGACCTTCGCTGCTGCCTCGGCCAGCGCCTCGGGCGGCGCGCCCTTGTCCTGCTTGCCACCTATGAACAAAACGGGCACCGGAATCTTGTGTAGCTCCGGCCCGTAGGACAGCGTCTTCAAGGCCTCGCAGCAGCCCTCATGCCCGACCGGATCGGTAGTGCGGATCATCTCGCGCACCCGGTCCAGCACCGGCGGTGCCTTGGCACGTGTCTCGGGCGTGAACCAGCGCTCGATGGTGGGCTCCACCACGTTCTCCATACCGCCTGCCCGCGCCTTGTCGATGCGCGACTGGAAATAGGCGGCATAATCGGGCGGCGCGTCGGGCCGGCTGTCGCAGGCGATGATCGTGTGCAGGCGCTCGGGGTGGTGAATGCCCAAGCCATAGCCGATCATCCCGCCAATCGACAGGCCGATCCAGTGGCTTTTGTCGACGCCCAGATGATCCCAGATGCCCAGCACGTCGTCGATCAGCATCGGAAAGGTATAGGGCCCCGGCACCGCCTTGCTGCCGCCATGGCCGCGCTGGTCATAGCGCAGCATCCGGTAGCGGTCGGACAGTTGGCCCGCGATTTCGTCCCACAGCGTGAGATTGTTGGCGAGCGCGTGCGACAGGGTGATCCACGGCGCGCCTTCTGGCCCTTCGACGACGCAGTTGAACGTCGTCCCGTTCGAATTGATCTGCATGTTCGTCATGGTGCCTCGCCGCCCCGTTTCAGTCGCCTTCGGCGACGTAGTTCAGTTCCTCGGAGATCTTCAGCTCCACCAGCACGTTTTCCTCTTCGGATTCGTCGCACAGCGCCGAGCGGTGGGCGATGCCGCGCGGAATGAGCAGCATGTCGCCAGGCCGCACGATGCGTTCGCCCATCTCGGTCTCCCAACGCAGGGCACCCTTGACGCAGAAGATGATCTCATGCGCATCGGAATTCCGGTGCCAGAAGCCCATGTCCTCCTTGCTGCGCTTGGAAAGGTCGATCTTGACGGTCTTGCCGTCATACATGCGCAGCGGCTTGCCGTCGGCGAGGCCGAAATTCGACGGCTGGAACTTCTCGTCGAAGATGTTGAAGAGGCGAAGCGCCTCGGCGTACTCCAGCACGCCGCCATTGATCATTGGCGAACTGTCGCGCTGCAGTACGACATTCTTGCCGTCGATGGTGATAAGCTCTCGGGTCGGGGTCTTGGACATGGGGGCCTCCCTGAAGGTTTGAATTATCTAACGACTGACGCGCGAAAAGCGGATGATGCCGTCATCGTCTTCGCTGCGGATGAGTTTGCCTTCGAACATGAGCCGGTTGAGATGCGCAAGCGCCTCGCCCATGGCGAAATTGACCTGATGGCCATCGAGTTCGCGCGAAAACAGCGGCTCGAGCAGGGCGCCGGCGGTGCGCGCCTCGCCCTCGGGCAGAAGCTCCATCACCAGATCAAGCCGTTCGGCGTGGTGATGTTTCAGTTCGGCGATGCGCGCCGTGGCATTGTGGAACGGCTCGCGGTGCGAGGGCAGGACGAATGTCCTGTCGGTCAGCACCCGCTCCAGCCGGTCGAGCGTATCGAGGAATTCCTTCAGCGGATCGGCCAGCGGCTCCCATGGCCAGACGCTGACATTGGTGGTGATCTTGGGCAGGATCTGGTCGCCGGCGATCAGGATGTCGTCGGCTTCACAGTAAAGCATGACCAGATCGGGGGAATGCCCCTGCCCCGTCATCACAAGCCAGTCGCGGCCGCCGATGGTGAACCGGTCGCCGGGCACGATGCGTTCGAAGCCGTCGGTCAGCCGCACGCCGGTATCGTAAAGCACAGTTTCCTTGCGATAGAGGTCGATCAGTTCATCGCTAGCGCCGTTCTCGGCCCAGAAGGTGCCACGCAGCTCGTAATCGTCGCTGTAAAGCGATTTGACCGCGGCATTCGCCGCCATCCATTCAAGCTGCGTCATCTTCGGCCGCAGCCCCCAGCGGTCGCCGATATAGCGGCAGTTGCCGGCGTGATCAGGGTGGAAATGGGTGATGATCAGGCGAGTGACGGGTTTGCCATCCAGCACCTCGGCCCAGCCGTCTTCCAGAAGGTCGATCGTTTCCTCGTCGCCCCAGCCGCAGTCGATCATGGTGAACCCGTCGCCATCGGCCAGAAGCCACAGGTTGACCGCGCGCAGGCTGCGGAAGGGCACGGGCACGGTCAGGCGGAAGATGCCGGGCGCGACCTCGACGGGCTCCGTCTGGATGGTCGGTTTCTTTGCAGTTGTATTCATCGCGGTCTCACCGGGTCGCTTCGGGGGTTTCGGGCACCTCGCCGCGCATTTCGGCGGCCGCCTCCTTGAGGGCCTTCATCAGCCCGGCATAGCCTGTGCAGCGGCAGATATGGCCGCCCAGAACCTCGCGCAGCGCCGCGTCGTCCGGGTCGGGGGTGCGCGACAGGAAATCGGCAAACGACATCAGGATGCCCGGCGTGCAATAGCCGCATTGCAGCGCGTGGTGGCGGCGGAACGCCCGCTGCAGGGCGGTCAGCGCATCCCTGCGGTCGGCAAGCCCTTCCACCGTGTCCACCCGGCGCCCGTCGACCTGCACGGCGAGCGTCAGGCAGCCGCGCTCGGCCACGCCGTCGATGCGGACCGTGCAGGCACCACAGACGCCGTGCTCGCAACCCACATGGGTGCCCGTCGCGCCCAGTTCCTTGCGCAGGAAATCGGTGAGCAGCGTGCGTGCAGTGGCCCGGCCCCTCACCGGGCGCCCGTTCAGCTCGAAGCTGACGGTCACCGGCTCATCGCTCGTCACGCGGCGCATGCGCTCACCTCCTCGATCAGGGCCGGCGCGAGCCGGCGCACCAGGTCGCGGCGAAAGCGGGCGCTGGCATGGATGTCGTCGAAGCCGCCCAGCTCCCAGACCAGATGCTCGATCCGGTCGCGCGCCTCGTCCGGGCCGGTCCCCGCCGCCATCTCGATGCAGTGGGGCCGGTCCGCGACCCCGCCCACGCCCAGGCGCAGCGCGCCGTCCTCCTTCACCACGACGCCCACGGCAACGATGGCGAAATCCCCGTGCCGGCGCGCGACCTCGCGGAAGGCCGCGCCGCGCGTGCCCACCCCGGCGGGAAAGCGCGCGGCGGTGATGATTTCGTCCTCGGCCCGTGCCGTCTGCAACATGCCGGTCTGGAACTCGTCGGCCGGCAGGG
>JAUIBJ010000589.1 GCA_030428025.1 Alphaproteobacteria bacterium | reverse complement strand
TGTCGAGACCGTATCGCAGGATTTCCTCCGACGAGGCTCCGATCCGAACAGCCGGCGCGCTTTTCTCGTAAAGCCGGCAATAGGTCTCGTTGAACATTTCCAGGCAGTTTTTCTCGTCGAAGAGCCAGAACCCCGCCGGCAGGGCGTTGATGGCATCGCGCAGCCGTCTTTCGGCCCGTTCCGCCCGGTCGCGGCTCCTGATCTGGTCGGTGATGTCGATGCGCAGACCGACCCGGCCGCCATCGGGAGTCGCCCGTTCGAGAATCCGCAACCAGCGGCCGTCATCGAGTTCCTGCTCGATGGTCATGTCGGCAGCCCGATGCGTGGCAAGCCGTTCGCTCAGCCACTCTTCCTCGCGCCCGACCGCCTCTGCATACTGGCCGCGCTCCAGCCCGTAGCGAAGGATATCTTCGAAAAGTGTTCCGGGCACCATGACGTCGGCGCTCTTGCTGTAGATTTCCTTGTACCGGCTATTGCATAGAACCAGCCGGTCCTCGGAATCGTAGAGTACGAAGCCGTCGGGCAGCGTCTCGACCGCCGTCATCAGCTGATCCTTTGCCCGCTGCGCCTGCTGCTCTGCAATCTCGGCCCGGCGTCGGGTGGCCACCTGTCTGGTGATGTCGATCCGAAGCCCAACGCGGCCGCCCATCGGCGTGGGTTTTTCAAGCACCCGCATCCAGCGCCGCCTGTCGAACCCGACCTCGAAATCGCGGCCTTCGGGCCCCGGCGCCCTGAGCTGTTCGGCAAGCCATTCCTCTTCGCGCCCGACCGCGTCGGGGAACTGGCCGCGGGCGATGCCAAGCCTCAGAATATCCTCGAATCGCGCGCCGATCCTGATGCCATCGGAGCATTTATCGTGGATTTCCAGATATTTGCTGTTGCACAGTATCAGCCGATCTTCGGCATCGAAAAGAACGAAACCGTCGTCCAGGCTGTCGATTGCGGTTTTCAGTTGAACCTCGGCGGTGCGCCGTTCCGCGTTCTGCTGGCGCACGACATGGGCAATGAAGAAGGTCAAAACGGCGACGAGCGACAAGCCAAGATAGTTCAGCCACGGCATCGTGTCGCCGGCGCCCCATCCGGCTCGGGGCACCACGCCAAGCTCCATCCGGAGGCCCGGGAGATTGAGCGTTTCGATCACGGGTGTCCTGGCGAAGGCGGCGGGCGCACCGATCATACCATCCCTGCTCCGCAATCCGACGAAATAGGCCTCTGCCGTCGTACCGGTGTCGCCGATCTGGCCAAGCACGTTCTTCAGCACCGCGTTCGCATCGATCACCACGGAAATCACCCGGGCCGGCGCAGGCCGTGCGCCAGGCGTTCGCGGCGCACGAACCGGCATCCGCACAATCAGACCGCGCCCACCCTGCAACAGTTCGACCGGACCCTGCAATTGCACCTGCCCGGTCCGGTGGATGCGCTGCAACACCCGGTATTGTTCCTCAACCTTGCGCAGATCAAGTCCGACGATCTGGCGGTTGTCCTCGAAAGGGTGAACCAGCTTGATTACTGAATTCTCGATAAATGCCAGATTGATGATCGAACCGTCATACATCATGAACCGCTCGGCCAGACGGTTGAAACGCATCTGGCCGATGTCATCGTCCATTTCGAAGGCTGTGGTCAGGCCGCGCCCCCGAAGCTCGTAATCGGCCAGGGCGAATTCGAGGTCATCGCGAAGCATATCTGCGAAATGCTCGGCATTCACCCGTTCGGAATTCAGGACCTGAGCCCGCCGCGACATTTCCAGCAGGACGAATGTGATGGCCAGAGCCGCGAAAACGAAAACCCCGGCGATCATGTTCGTGCGGCTGAAAAAGGACATCTCGCTGTTATGCGATGTCTGTCTGCTCACGGTCTGCCTCGGTTTTTTCATTCTACTTTAGTTTGTATTGAAGCTAACGCAATCCATTTATGGAAGTTTTCCAGCGACCGGATTGCGACCGGGGTTGCCGGGTCACTGGTCGAGCGTTGTTTCGAGCCGGTCGAGCAGTGTTTCGATCGAGGCCAGCGCGCGGTCGATCGCCATCGGCGCGCAGTGGGCGGAGAGCGCCAGATCCCACCATCTCTCGGCCTCGGCTGCCGCCTGTCCAACCCGGTCGAATCCAAGGCTCGGGGCGAGCCCAGCGATCCTGTGCGCTGCGGCAGAGATGGTTTCGGCGGCGGCTTTCGGGTCTTTCCCTGCTCTCAGATCGGCCAGTGCGGCCTCGATATGCAGGATGCGGGCCTCGACATCATCCACGAACTTGGCGCGCAACGCCTCGATGGTCCGGCGCATCTCAGCCGGCATGCGCCCGGCCTGCAACTCACCCGGCACGGCGCTGACCTCCGAAGTGCTTGTCTAGGAAGCCGTTCGGCACCTTCTCCGGGCTGCGCGCATCTTCGATTGCGCGGTAGATCAGGCTCGTGGGATCGTCGAAGGGCAGGAACCGGCTCGATTGCGGCCGGCCGACCCGTACCACCGGCAAGGCTACCTGACTGCCGGTGAAGGGGGCGAGCCTTTGGGCGATGCTGTCATTGATCAGGATGCCCAGTTCACTATCGTCCGGCTGGCCGACCCGCGACTGGACCGCACAGAAATCGCCCTGACCGGCGTATGTCAGCAACGCCTTGCCGTCGCCGAGATGTTCCTGGATCGCGATGGCCACCTCGCTCAGGATGTCAGCGAATTCCAGTCCGTCCGTCTGGGAAAAGACGAGTGCGGCATTTTCCACGTGGAACCCCCGGCCCGTGCTGCCGAACAGGCGCAGGTTTCCGAGCCTCAAAAGGTAGTTTTCCATGCTCGACAACGCGATGGCGCCGCCCGCGTCCTCGAGCAGGATCGGATCCTCGAAGCGCAGCGCCTGCCCCGCATGCGGGGCCAGCCCGTCGAGCTGCCGTCGAAGATTGCCGGCTCTGGCCCGCTCGGCCACCAAGGAGCGGACCATGCCCATCCGCGCCGCGATTTCGTTGCGGTCGATGGGCTTGGTGACATAGTCGTTCGCGCCCGCCCGAAACGCCTGATCGACATAGGTCTTTTCGGTCATCGCCGTGATCATCAGGATCGGCGTGGCCGCATAATCGGGCCGGGCCCGGAGTCTGGCGCAAAGATCGACGCCGTCCATGCCGGGCA
>JAUIBJ010000588.1 GCA_030428025.1 Alphaproteobacteria bacterium | reverse complement strand
CGACCGGCTGACGCTGTTCGATTTCGGAACCCTGCCGGCGGGCCGCCCGCGCGTGCGCCAGTTCACCGTGCCCGGCATCGCCTGCGATGGGCTGGGGCAGGTCCTAATCAATGGTGCGCATACCTGCGACGCGGCCGAGCTTGACGAGGGCGCCTGCGATGCGGGGCTGATCCTTGACAGCCGCACCGGGATCGAGGTGATCGGATGAGCGCGATCCTCGACAGCCTGCGTCAGACGGTCGATCTGGGCGGACCGGTGGTGGCCATCCTGCTGGCGGTCTCGGTCGTGACGCTCGCCACCATACTCTACAAGCTCTGGCAGTTCGCCATGGCCGGCGTGGGGCGGCACAAGTCGCTTCGCGATGCGGTCGCGGCCTGGGACAGGGGTGACCGGACCGGCGCGGTGTTCGCCCTGAACGCCTCCAAGAGCTATCTCGCCCCGGTGATCGAAATGGCCTTCGCGGCCGGGCCGGAAGACAGCAAGCGCCTCATCGCCGAGGCGGAGGTGCGCTTTGCCCGGCTGGAAGGGGGCTTTCGCCTTCTTGACAGCGTTGCGCAGCTGGCCCCGCTTCTGGGGCTGTTCGGCACCGTGCTGGGGATGATCGACGCATTCCAGTCGCTGCAGGAGGCCGGCGCCCAGGTCGATCCCTCGCTGCTTGCGGGCGGCATCTGGGTGGCGCTTCTGACCACCGCGGTGGGGCTTGCGGTGGCGATGCCCACGGCGATGGTGCTCAGCTGGCTGGAAGGGCGGATGGACACCGAGCGGGTGATCGCCGAACGGGCCATCGCCACGGTGCTGCATCCTCAGGACGGCGGTGCGGCCGGGTTAAATACCGTGGCGGACCCCTCGCATGCGTAACCGGGTCCGGCGCCGGCGGCTGTCGATGACGTCGCTGATCGACATCATCTTCCTTCTGCTGCTGTTCTTCATGCTGTCTTCCACCTTCTCGCGCTTCTCCGAGGTCGAGATTGCGGCGGCGGGCGCGGGGGGCGCGACGGAAAGCGAGGCCGAACTGAGCTTTCTGCAGCTCGGCGAAGACAGCCTGCGCCTCAACGGGCAGGATGTCGAGCTGGACGCGCTTTCGCAGAGGTTTTCCGACGTGGCGCCGGAGGCCGAAACTCTGCGCGTCCTTGTCAGCCTGCGCGACGAGGTCACCGCGCAGAGGCTGACGGATCTTCTGGTGGCGCTGCGCGGCATCGACCGACTGCGCGTCAACGTGTTGGGGTCGTGATGCGCAAAAGGCGGCATGCCCCGCGGCGCGAGCCCACCATCGCGCTGATCAACATCGTCTTCCTGATGCTGGTCTTCTTCATGGTGGCGGGCACGCTGACGCGGCCGCTGGACAAGGATATCCGGCTGGTGCGCACGGCCGAACTGGAAGGGCGGGCGCCGCCGGATACGCTGGTGGTGCATCAGGACGGGCGGATGAGCTATCGCGGCGGCGCCATCGCCTCGGCCGAGGCCTTTCTCGCAGCGCGCCCCGAGACGGATCGCGACCTCGTGCGGATCGTGCCCGACGCGGCCTTGCCGGCAGCGACCCTGGTTGAACTGGCGCGCGCCTTGCGCGGCGCCGGGGCGGGCCGCGTCGTGATCGTCACGGAACGCGGGTTGGAGTAGAGGCCGGGCCGACGTTCCGGTTTCCGCCGGCTGATCCGTGCCGCGCAGGCTGCCCCGGGGTGCTTGAGAATTGCCGTCACGTAAAGCGGCGTCTAGACTTGAAGCACCGGCCCTGAAACAGTCTCGGGTTTTGGCAGCGGAGGGAAACGACATGTCGCATCACAGCATGTCCGACCGCACGCTCGACGCGCGGCCAGATCGCATCGATTTCCGCGACCTGACATATCGCCCCCGACTGATCAGCCTGCCCGACCGCTTTCCGTCCGATTTCGAGGTGGCGATCTTCCTCGACCTCTATCTTGCCGGCGACAGTATCCGAGATCAGGGCACCGAAGGGGCCTGCACGGGATTCGGGCTGGCCGCCTGCATCGACTACATCTTCTGGGATCGCATGATCCGCCAGCGCCGCGAGCTGGGGCAATCGGCGGGCCTTGCGGATCACCAGACGGCCACGGCGCTCGAGGCCGGGGCGGCGCCGGAACTGGAACGCGTGAGCCCCTTCATGCTCTACGACATCGCCAAGATGTATGACGAATGGGAAGGCGAGGATTACTCGGGGTCGAGCTGCCGGGGGGCGCTGAAGGGCTGGCACAAGCATGGTGTCTGCGCCGATCACCTGTGGCGGTCGCCGCAGGACGGGCGGACGGGCCCGGCGGACGGCTGGCGCGAGGATGCCGCGACACGCCCGCTGGGGGCCTATTACCGGGTGGAGGCCCGTTCGATCAGCGATCTGCAGGCCGCCATTCACGAGGTGCGCGCCGTCTATTGCTCGGCGCGGGTGCACGATGGCTGGAACCCGGACAATCTGATCTGGGCCGACGAGGACGACCCGGAGCGCCGGTTCCGGATCGGCGGCCGTATCGTGCCCTATATCCCGCCGCGAACGCCGATCACCGGCGGGCACGCCTTTGCCATGGTCGGGTACACCCGTGACGGGTTCATCATCCAGAATTCATGGGGGCGCGACTGGGGCTATAACGGTTTCGCCTTTCTGACATACGAGGACTGGATCGAGAACGGCAACGACGCCTGGGTGGCAGCGCTCGGGGCGCCGGTGACCGTTTCGGCCGGCGCCATCCCGCGCAACCGCACCACGATGCCGCTGGCGCTGACGGCCACCATGCGTGCCGCCCGCGCGCCGGCGGCGGCAGATGGCCACGCACATCCTCCGGCGGTCGAGCCGTGGAGGTCGGACAAGGCCTATGACCATTCCATCGTGCTGGGCAACGAGGGGCTGCCGCTGCGCCGGCGGATCGATGCGCCGAGTGCGAAGGCCAATCTCGAGATGGTGGCGTGCGACGGGCCGCTGGATTTCGCCCGCCGCAATGGCGGCATCCGGATCATGCTTTACGCCCACGGGGGGCTGAACAGCGAAACGGCCGCCATCGAGCGGGCCATGCGCATGGGCCCCTGGCTGGAGGCGAACGGCATCTATCCGATCTTCGTGGTCTGGCGCACCTCGCTTCTGGATGCGCTGGCGAACATCCGGGAAGACCTGGTCGCGCAATTCCTCG
>JAUIBJ010000587.1 GCA_030428025.1 Alphaproteobacteria bacterium | reverse complement strand
CCCCGGCGCGGATGTCGTAAAGCAGCGTGCGCGCCGCGTTGGTGGCGTCGGTCGCATGCACCTTCCCGCCGGTGAGCTTCCAGATCAGGAAACTGTCCACCGTCCCGAAGAGCAACTCGCCCCGTTCTGCCCGCGCCCGCGCGCCCTCGACATTCTCCAGCAGCCAGGCAAGCTTGGTGCCCGAGAAATAGGGATCGAGCAGCAGGCCGCTGCGGGCGGCGATCAACGGCTCGTGCCCGGCCTCGCGCAGCGCGGCACAGAACGGCGCGGTACGCCTGTCCTGCCAGACGATGGCGCGATGAATGGGGTCGCCGGTTCTGCGGTCCCAGACCAGGGTGGTTTCGCGCTGATTGGTGATGCCGATGGCGGCCACCTCTTCCGCGCCTGCGTCCGCGCGGTCCAGCGCGGCGCGGCATGTGGACACCGTCGTCGCCCACAGGTCGTCGGGATCGTGCTCGACCCAGCCGGAGGCCGGGAAATGCTGGGGAAATTCCTCCTGCGCAAGCCCTGCCACCCGCATGGCGCCATCGAACAGGATCGCGCGGCTGGAGGTGGTGCCCTGATCTATGGCCAGTATATGGGTCATCCTGCCACCGGTCGGATTTCGTCCTGCTCAGTTAATCGCGACCGCATCCACTCGTCCAGCGCCGCGACCTCCTCCGCGCTCATCCGCAGCCCCAGTTTCGAGCGGCGCCAGACCACATCCTCGGCGCAGCGGGCGAATTCCTTCTCCATCAGCCAGAGAACCTCGCGCTCGCAGAGCCCGGCGCCGAACGGGCGGCCGAGATCGGCAAGCCGCGTGGTGTCCGCCAGAATCGCCCGCGCCTCGGTGCCATAGGCGCGGAAAAGCCGCCGCGCCGTCCGTCCGTCGAGGAAGGGAAAATCCCGCCTCAGTCCCTCGATCAGCCCGTCGACACCATCGACGGGGAAATCGCCCCCGGGCAGGGGGGCGCCTGCCGTCCAGGGGCCGCGATCGGGGCCCAGAACCGGCGCGATCTTGGCAAGCGCGCTTTCGGCCAGCCGCCTGTAGGTCGTGATCTTGCCGCCGAAGACATGCAGCATCGGTGCGCCGCCCGTATCGTCTAGCTTGAGCACATAATCCCGCGTCGCCGCCGTAGCCGAGGTGGCGCCGTCGTCATAAAGCGGGCGGACGCCGGAATAGGTCCAGACGATATCGTCTCGGGTGACGGGACGCTTGAAATACTCCGACACGAAGGCGCAGAGATAGTCCTGTTCCTCCTCCGTGCAATGCGCGGGCGCGTCCGGGTCGGGATGGTCGGCGTCAGTGGTGCCGATCAGGGTGAAATCTGTCTCATAGGGAATGGCGAAGACGATCCGCCCGTCCGAGCCTTGGAAGAAATAGCATTTGTCGTGATCGAAAAGCTTTCGCGTCACGATATGGCTGCCGCGCACCAGGCGGATCGACTCGCGCCCCGTGCGGCCGGCCACGTCGCGCAGCACCTCGCCCACCCAGGGCCCGCCGGCATTCACAAGAAACCGCGCCTTTCGGTTATGGCGCGCGCCGGTCCCGGTGTCTTCCAGCTCGATCCGCCAGAGCCCGTCCTCGGCGCGGGCCGAGGTGACGCGGGTGCGGGTGAGGATGGTGGCGCCCCGTTCGGCGGCATCGCGGGCGTTCAGCGACACCAGCCGGGCATCCTCGACCCAGCAGTCGGAATATTCGAAAGCGCGGGTGAGCCCGTCTTTCAGCGGGGCCCCCTCGGGCCGGCCGCGCAGGTCGAGCGCGCGCGTGCCCGGCAGGATCTTTCGCCCGCCCAGATGATCGTAAAGAAACAGCCCCAGCCGGATCAGCCAGGCCGGCCGCCGCCCGCGCATCCAAGGCATGACGACGCCCAGCACGCGGGAGGTGGGCGTGCTGCCTTCAAAGCGCATCCCCGGTGAAAGCGGCAGGACAAAGCGCAGCGGCCAACTGATATGCGGCATGGCCCGCAGCAGGGTTTCCCGCTCGATCAGCGCCTCGCGCACCAGCCGAAACTCGAAGAATTCCAGATAGCGCAGCCCGCCGTGAAAGAGCTTGGTCGAGGCGGACGAGGTCGCCTGCGCCAGGTCACCCTTTTCGGCCAGGATCACGTTCAGCCCCCGGCCGGCCGCATCGCGGGCGATGCCGCAGCCGTTGATGCCGCCGCCGATGATGAAAAGATCGCTGATGTCGCCCTGCACGTCCCCCATGGAGCTCTGCCGTTTCCCTCTCGCCCGAGTCGGGGAAAAGGTATGCTAGGCAAGAGCGGAAAGGAATGGGCCTGCGGCGCGAATTCCGCTTGTGCCGCCGTGGGCGACCTGCGACACTTGAACTCCGAGGTGCCGCCCCACGGGGCGGAGAATTGGGAAGCCGGTGAAAACCCGGCGCTGCCCCCGCAACGGTAAGATCGGGGGGTGTGGGCGATATGCCACTGAACGCAACCGCGTTCGGGAAGGTGCCCGCATCCTGACCCGCGAGCCCGGAAACCAGCCTCGGAGCAACGTCAAGCCGCGGGGGGCGGTGCGGGCGGATGGCTTTCGCGGTCGTCGCTTGCGGTCCCTCCGCCCCATCCGGCCCGGGGTGTGGCCGGCGGAGTGAAGAGAGATGACCGCCACGCGGATTCTGAACGGTCTGGAACGCAGCACGGCCACGGGCCCAGAGGCCGATCAGGTGGCCCGGCTGGGCTTTCTGGAATGGGCCTTCGGGCTGGAGGGAGAGGCGACCCCGGCCGAGGCCCGGGCGGCGCTGGAAAGCCCCGAGGCGCAGCGCCCCGCGAGCGCGGCCGCTTGCGCCTTCGTCACCTTCCTGCATCAGGCCTCGCAGCCGATGACGCGGGGGTTCCGGCGACGGCGGCGGCGGGCGGTGCACTGACCGGCCGCGCACCGCTTCTGACGCTCATCCGCCCGTCAGCCCGCACCACTCGGCGATGAACAGCGCGATCACGCCGGTGCAGGCCTTGACGGAGTCCAGATCGACCCGTTCGTCGAAGCCGTGGATGTTTTCGGCGCGCGGGCCGAAGCAGAGGCTGGGAATGCCGTGATAGAGCCCGTAGAACCGGGTATCGGTGAGCGCGGTCATCAGCCGGTCTTCGGGCCCTTGCGTCCCGAAAACGGCCCCATAGGCCGAGGCGAGCGCGGCCTCGGGGGCCTCGGCATCCCGCA
>JAUIBJ010000586.1 GCA_030428025.1 Alphaproteobacteria bacterium | reverse complement strand
TCGACCGTCCGGCGGGTGCCGGCCTCGATCACATGCCCGTTGATCTTGAACGCCTCGCGCCTGCTCATGGTCTTTCACACCCTGACTGTCGCCAGACGGGCATAGGGAAATCCGGCGGGGCTGTCCATACAGCGGCGAATGGAAATGGCGCCGGGCATCACCGGACCGCGGCGCAGCGATCCGACATGGGGGTAGACGTATTTGATGCCTGCCAGGAACAACCAACATCGGAGCGTTTGCGTAACCGGCTCAAAATCGCCGGGCCGATCCGGCGGCCCGGCGCCGCGCTGTTTCGCGCAGGTACGTGGACCGACCCCGCTCGCCAAGACCACCGTACCGACCCGCGCGCCTTAAGAAGAGCTCTAGAGCCATTCAGGCCAAAGCCCTAGCGCACCGCCCCCACCGAGGCCTTCACCCCGGCATCTTCGTCCAGCGCAGATAGGGCAACTCCGCCTCGAAGCTGCCGAACTTCGCCTTCGCGTCCTCGTCGCTGACCGAGGGAGGAATGATCACGTCTTGGCCTTGAGTCCAGTCGGCCGGCGTGGCCACGCCCTTGGCCGCGGTGGCCTGCACCGCGTCGAGCGCGCGCAGCACCTCGCCGAAATTGCGTCCCACCGTCATCGGATAGGTCATCATCAGCTTCAACTGCTTGTCCGGCCCGATGATGAAGACGCTGCGCACCGTGGCGCTGTCGGCGGGCGTGCGGCCATCGGGCAGATAGGCCTCGGCGGGCAGCATGTCGAAGGCCTTCGACACTTCCAGCCCGGTATCGGCGATGATCGGAAAGCCGGCCTTGGCCCCGCCCACCTTCTCGATATCGCCCTTCCATTTCTTGTGGTCCTCCACCCCGTCGACCGAAACGCCGATCACCTTGCAGCCGCGCTTTTCCCACTCCTCGGCCAGCCGCGCGACGGCGCCGAACTCGGTTGTGCAGACGGGGGTGAAGTCCTTCGGATGCGAGAACAGGATGGCCCAGCTGTCGCCGATCCATTCATGCAGCGAAAAAGTGCCCTGATCGGTTTCGACCTCAAGGTCGGGGATGGTGTCGTTGATGCGCAGTCCCATGGTCGGTCTCCTAACGGGTTTTTGATTCGCAGGGAAGATACGCCTTGCCGGCCGAATTTGAACCCCTCTCCCTTGCAGCCACCAAGCGCCAGTGACAATGTATCGCGAATCCGGCCGGGGCACCCTGCCCCGGCCAAACGACATTCTGCTGCAACGGAGCCGAGACATGATCGAGAAACGCCAGTTCTATATCGACGGGGCCTGGGTCGACCCGAAAGAGGGCAAGGACCACTACGTGATCGACCCCTCGACCGAAGACCCCTGCGCCGTGATCAGCCTGGGCGGCCAGGCCGACACAGATGCGGCGGTCGCCGCCGCCCACGCCGCCTTCCCCGGCTGGATGGCCACCCCGCCGGAAAAGCGCGCCGAATACGTCCAGAAGCTCTACCAGGCCTACAAAGGGCGCGCCGAGGACATGGCCCAGGCGATCAGCCTGGAAATGGGCGCGCCTATCGACCTTGCCCGCCAGCAGCAGGTCGGCGCCGGCATCGGCCATATCAAGGCCTTCCTCGAAACCGCCAAGACCTTCAACTTCATCGAACCGCTGGGCGATCACGCCCCGAACGACCGGATCATTCACGAACCGATCGGCGTGGTGGGAATGATCACGCCGTGGAACTGGCCCATGAACCAGGTCACCCTGAAGGTGATCGCGGGGCTGATCGCCGGCTGCACCATGGTGCTGAAACCCTCGGAGGAATCGCCGCTCTCGTCGCTGCTCTTCGCCGAGATGATCGACGAGGCCGGCCTGCCCAAGGGCGTCTTCAACCTCGTCAATGGCGACGGCGCCGGCGTGGGCACCCAGCTCTCCACCCACCCGGACGTGGACATGATCTCCTTCACCGGCTCCTCGCGCGCCGGCAAGCTCATCTCCAAGGCCGCCGCCGACACGCTCAAACGTGTCAGCTTGGAGCTGGGCGGCAAGGGCGCCAATCTGATCTTCGCCGATGCCGACGAAAAGGCGGTCAAGCGCGGCGTGCTGCACTGCATGAACAATTCCGGCCAGTCCTGCAACGCGCCCACCCGCATGCTGGTACAGCGCGAGGTCTACGACCAGGCGGTCGAAACCGCCACGGAAGTGGCGAACAAAATCACCGTCGGCTCCTCCCACGAGGAAGGCCGCCATATCGGCCCGGTGGTGAACGAGGTCCAGTTCAACAAGATCCAGGACCTGATCCAGAAGGGCATCGACGAGGGCGCGCGGCTGGTGGCCGGCGGCCCCGGACGCCCCGAAGGATTCAACCGGGGCTTCTTCGTGCGTCCCACGATCTTTGCCGACGTCACCAACGACATGACCATCGCGCGCGAGGAAATCTTCGGGCCGGTGCTGTCGATCATGGCCTTCGACACCGAGGAAGAGGGCATCGCCATCGCCAACGACACGCCCTATGGCCTGACCAACTATGTCCAGACGCAGGACGGCGCCCGCGCCAACCGCGTGGCCCGCGCCCTGCGCTCGGGCATGGTCGAGATGAACGGCCAGCCCCGCGGCATGGGCGCGCCCTTCGGCGGCATGAAACAGTCGGGCAACGGGCGCGAAGGCGGCAAATGGGGCCTTGAGGACTTCCTCGAGGTCAAGGCCGTCTCGGGGTGGACGCCGGACGCCTGAGGGAGATGACGGCGCATGCCTTCGTTCTGCATCTGACCCGGGCGCGCAAGCGGCGGGAGAATGCGCATGCGCTTCTGAACGAATGCGGCCTGCCCGGAGAGATCTGGGCAGCCGTCGATGGCGCCGCACTGGCGCCGGAAGACCTGACGGCGGACCTACGCGCTGGGCTTTTCGAACCGCCCTACCCCTTTGAGCTCAAGACCGGCGAGATCGGCTGTTTCCTCAGCCACCGCCAGATCTGGGCCGAGATCGTCCGTCGCGACCTCGATTACGCGCTGGTGCTGGAGGACGATGTGCGCCTCGACCGCGATGTGTTCCCCCGGGCTCTCGCGCTCGCCACACGCCATGTCGCCACCTATGGCTATGTGCAGTTGCAAAACCGCCCCGCCCGCGGCAAGGCCACGCTCATCGACACCGAAGGCGCCTGCCAGCTCACCCTGCCGGTGATCGCCCCCGTTCGCGCC